>JBOGQT010000037.1:0-10792 GCA_050749105.1 Nitrosotalea sp.
AGCTCAAATATTCCAGCAGGCACAGCAGGTGTAACTCTTAGTCTTGAGACTGAGAATCCAAAGCATGCAGAGCGTCTCATTGCAAATCTAAAGCAAAGAAACATCATGTTCAAAATAGTTACTTGAGGTGGAGTCTTACAGCATTTGAGCTAAACTGTACTATAAACTGAAAACTAGAAGATATGAATTGAAAACAAGTATTATTCCTACAACTGTAAAGGCAGCTATGGTCGTACTTTTTCTGTTAACAAACTCTCCCATCAATTTTTTATTCTTGGATAAAAGCACTAAAGGAATCATCGGTAATGGAATCAATAAGCTAAGTATAACCTGACTGTAAACCAATATGTTTAGAGGATCAATTCCCAACAGTATCGCAACTGTTGTTGGTACAACATTTACAAATCGAGTTATGAAACGTCGAACCCAAACATTTGCCTTTTTTCCCAACAGACCTTCGTATATTGTCTGACCAGATATAGTACCAACAACTGAAGATGATATTCCAGAAGATAACAGAGTTACAAGGAAGATTACTCCAGCTCCGATGCCAAATAGAGGAACTAATATCTTGTAAGCATCAGATATTGAAGAAACACCAGAGTTATGAGGATGAAACGCGGCCGCAGCCATTACCAATATAGCTGCATTTACTAGGCCTGCAATGGTAAGAAGTATAACGCATTCGTACAGATGGAACTTACGCGCTTTTCTTTTTTCAGAAAGTGGTTTATCTTTTACCTTCCTAGCTGCAAGAGATGTGTGAACAAATAGTGCATGTGGCATAACTGTAGCCCCGATAATACCAACTGCCATCATAAGAGCGCCATTACTATCAAGCAGAGGTATGACTGAATGATATGCGATTGATGGTAGATCTGGTTTTGCTAGGAAGACCTCATACAGGTATCCAATTCCAATTACGGATACAAATAACATAAACATCTGTTCTATAATTCTGAATCTCCTAGATGTCAAAGTGAGTATCACGATGACATCAAATGCTCCAAATATTGACGCATAAATCATTGGAACTCCAAATAGCAAATTCAACGCGATAACTGTTCCTAGATACTCTGCCAAATCAGTTGCAGCCGCAGCCGCTTCTGCTGCAAGCCAATATGGTATAACGTATATTTTTTTCTTGAGTTTTTCACGCAATATTTCTGGGAGAGATTGCCCTGTAGCTATTCCTACTTTACCAGATAAATACTGGAGAAGCATTGCCATTGCACTTGCAAGCCATACCACCCACAGTAGATCATAGTTGTACGATGCCCCTCCTTGAATATCAGTTCCATAATTTCCAGGGTCCATGTAAGCAATACTGACAATCACAGCAGGACCCATGTAGGAAAATAGTTGTGCAATCTTACTATTGCGATAAACATTCCTGATCTTTGAGATCTTATTTTCTTTGGCCGTATTCTCAGTCATTTTGTAATTTAAGGTGGGTTTCAAACTATATATAAAATTTAGCTTAATCTAAATTATTTAGCTTAGGCTACATTATTGAGCTTAGTCTAAATTCAAATACTTTCGAAGACGTTATTATCAACGATCGAAAATGGAATCTAGTTGACAAAACCTAGATCAAAATGGCGTGGTAGTTCTTTTCTTACATGGTCTGATGTAGAAAAAGATGTAAAGATACTTGCAAAGAGAATAAAAAAGAGCGGTTTCATGGTTGACGAGATCGCAACAGTGTCAAGAGGAGGACTGGTTCCAGCCAGATTAATGGCTGATCATCTTAATGTCAAGAGAATACTTGTTGATAAGAATAAGATATCTGACAAGACATTGTTTATAGACGACATTTATGATTCAGGTAAAACATTCAAGAAAATATGCCTACGAGTAAAATTACCACAGAATTTTGTATACGTCACTCTTGTAGCACGAAAAGGGGCAAAGTATCCAAAACAACTAGTTTTTTCAAGAAAAACCAAGGGTAAGGAATACGTAGTGTTTCCTTGGGAAATTGAAGAACATAAAGAATACAAGTTAAAATATAGAATCGGACGTAACAGCAAACCTAAAAATAAGTAATGACCGCGCAACCCCCTAGTAAATGGCATTTGGTGGAGATGTAGATACTCTAAGTTTGACATTTGGCAAGTTGCAGTATATTTTCAATGGATACGGCCAAATTCTAGATTCTTTTCTAGAGGTAAATGTAACATACAAACAAGGAAAAATTACAAATAAAGACTTTTTTGACAAAATTCAGGAGGGAGTAATGCGATTTTCTGCCTTGGAATTTTTAGCAATAAAAGCAATTTTTGAGATAAAAAAATCACTAGACAGAAACACAAGAATTGATAAGATTGAAGGAAGTAGTATTTCTGTTCAAGAATTGTCACATCAAAGTCACTCTATTGCTTCATTTGTCATAGCTGGCACCTTGCCTAGACCATCCCATATGGCGCCATCTACAAGACAAGAGCCAGGAAACTGTCTTCATTGTGGAATTCCAATCAAAATAAACACAAACTTTTGTACTAATTGTGGCAACAAACTATAACAAAATTACCTGATGAATAATACATTAACATACTTGACATGATAAATTTCAGTTAGCATTAATTTTCAGGTTTTATCTGTTTAGCTCTACGTTTTGCTATTGCTCCACTTACAATTGATGCTACAAGTAATGCAAAAGCTATTTCAGTAAAATATTGATAACTTGGGCTTTTGATATTAATGAATGACAGAATGATTAAAGCAAAACCAATGGCAGCTAATACGAAACTCAAAACGCCTAGATTATTTTTTTTCGTATTTTCTTTCAACTTGAGATATATTTCAACGTATCAAAATTATTTTTAATGGATCGGAAGGGATTTGAACCCCTGACCACCGCAGTGTGAGTGCGGTATCCTACCAGCTAGACCACCGATCCAAGCCTTTTGAAAAGCAGGCACCTATTTTGTCTTTGCACTAATTTCAATCATGACAAGAATGAAAAAACCATTCTCGTGAACTTCTTTATATGGCATAAGGTTTAATTCGATAACTAGATCAAGTGCAGAATATGCGTATATTGCAGCTTCATTGCGATTACATCGAGTTTACACCAATTAAAAAAGAAATAAAATCAGCAGAAGAAATTGATCCACAACCAAAACATTTTGACGAAGTGGTTGTGGCATTTGTGGCAGTTGAAGATGGCGATAATTCTGAAGTAGCGCAAAAAGCAATGATTGAGATTTCAGAATCTATGAAGAAAGTAGGATGTAACAAATTATTATTGTACCCTTATGCTCATTTGAGCTCAAAACTTGCATCGCCAAGTGTTGCCTTGTCTGTTCTCAAGGAGATGGAATCAAAATCAGATGGTCTTGATATTCACAAGGCACCATTTGGGTGGACCAAATCATATAAAATACAAGTGAAGGGGCACCCTCTTGCAGAAAACTTCAAGACCATATCGGTAGGAGAAGAAAAGGAATCTACTTCCGAAGCACTAAAGGCAGAATCAAAAATCCAGTCCTTTTGGCATATCATGACTACAGATGGAAGGATGCACGATATTGACAAGTTTAATTTTGAAAAACATGGAAATTTAGAAGTTCTTGCAAAATATGAGACTGCGAAAAAACGTTCAGTCGATGAGCCCCCTCCACATGTTAAACTAATGAAAAAACTAGCCATTGCCGACTACGAGCCAGCTTCTGATGCAGGCAATATGAGATTCTACCCCAATGGAAGACTGATAAAATCACTCATTGAGCGATACGTTACAGAAAAAGTGGTAGATTATGGCGGGTTTGAAGTCGAGACGCCAATCATGTATGACTCACACCATCCTAGCATGGAAAGCTACTTCAACAGATTCCCGGCAAGGCAATACAATGTAAATTCAGAGGGCAAACAGCTTTTTCTGAGATTTGCGGCATGTTTTGGTCAATTCCTTATGGCCAAGGACTTTCAAATGTCATACAAAAATCTACCATTGAGATTGTATGAGCTTACTCGTTATAGTTTTAGAAGAGAGCAATCCGGTGAACTCGTAGGACTACGAAGATTAAGGGCATTTACGATGCCTGATTGTCATGCCATGTGCAAAGATATGGACCAAGCAAAGGAAGAATTCAGGAAAAGATTTGATCTGTCAAGACAAGTCATCAAAGGCTTGGGATTAGATGAATCAGACTTTGAAATGGCAATTAGGTTTACAGAAGAATTCTATAATGAAAATAAATCTCTTATTGAAGAACTTGTCAGTAAGATAGGAAAACCCGTTCTTGTAGAGATGTGGAAAGAGCGATTTTTCTATTTTGTTCTCAAGTGGGAATTCAATTATGTAGACAGCATGGGAAAAGCCTCCGCCCTATCAACAGATCAAATCGATGTCGAAAATGGCAAAAGATACAACATAGAATTCATTGATGAAACAAACAAACCACAAAATCCGATCATACTACACAATTCTCCAAGTGGAGCAGTTGAACGAGTGATATATGTACTGCTTGAAAAAGCAGCAAAAGATCAAAAGGAAGGACGGAAGCCCAGACTTCCTCTTTGGCTGGCACCAACACAAGTAAGAGTCATTCCAGTCAAACCTGAATTTTTTGACTATTGTGAAAAATTGGCTGAGAAAATATCCCAAAATGAGATTCGGGTTGATCTCGATGATAGAAATGAAAGCGTCGGCAAAAGTATCAGGGATGCCGAAACTGATTGGATACGATACATCATCGTAATTGGGGAAAAAGAAGTAAATGCTACAAAGCTGAGTATACGAGACCGAAAGACTGGCAGTGTCAAAGAGTTAACAATAGACGATCTAGTTAAAGAGATAAAAGAAGAAACAAAAGACATGCCATTTTTGAAGATGAATATGAGTAGATATGTGTCAAAAAGGCCTCAGATAATGGTCTAAATGACAAATATCAGCTAAATAATGTGTTTTGTATAATTATTTTTATTGTGCATTGAATGAGTTACTTGCCACTTACCTACGTGAAAGATTCATGGCTATTATTTCAGCCATTAACTTTGCTGCCACTGATGCAGTAGCGCCATTGTCATATGGAGGACACAATTCCACAACATCCATACAACTAATTACATTATTTTCCATTGCATATATCATATCAAATAATTCGCGAGAGGTAATTCCTGTCGCTTCTGGATTTCCAACACCAGGTGCAAATGCCGGATCAAGCACATCCAAATCGATACTCAAATAAACTTTGTCAAATGTCGAAAGAGCATCTTTTACAAGTTTTGGTCCCATGCCTTCTCGTATATCCTTGTCAGTTATGGTTTTAACTTTATGTTCAGTTTTAAATGCAAGTTCTTCTTTGACAAAAGAACGTGCACCAACATGAACTATGTTATCAGCACCGCGCTTTTCAATAATTCGCCTAAGGTAAGCTGCATGACTTAATTTAATATCTGCATATTCGTCTCTTAGGTCATAGTGCGCATCAAATACAATATACCCAGTATCTTTTGGAAAGCTCATGTATGTTCCATATGTGATAAGATGTTCACCACCAAGGATTATGATCTGTTTATTGCGTGAAACAAGTTCAGAAGTAATCTTTCCTATCATGTCAAGTACCTCGGTTGCTACAACGGTGTGTTTTATATTTCCCAAATCTTCAATGTTTACTGATTCTAGATCAACATTGAATTTATTTGAGAAGATCTCAATATTGTTAAATGCAAGTCTGATTGCATCGGGACCAAATCTGGTTCCTGGCCTAAATGAATGTGTAGAATCAAATGGTATTCCATATACGATTGCCGAGACATCACCTTCTTCGTTTGGACTAGTAATCAAAGGATTTCTATTCATGTACAAATCAGTAAAACTCATCAAAAACGCTCGCGCTGTATCACAGATATAATGTTATTGAAAGAGCATATTAAAACTGACAAAAGCACAATAGGAATAACCTAGGTTGGCGAGAACGCCTCGATGATGGGGTTGTTAATAGGTCAAAAAAGCAACCTAGCGTTCTCGTCATTTTTTTGTTCTTAAATGTGGTATTTATCGATAGATTAACTTGGTTAACTCTGATTATAGACGTGCTAAGAATCCAGCAACATGTGAGAACGATTCATAGAATTATTGCGTTATCGAGGGTTTCGCAGTTTGCGTGTATCTGAGACTCGTTAATCTTGTTACATGCCTTACACATCAGGCGGATTACTTCGTTGCATTCATGACAGCGTTGAAATTCTTTCATATCTTCACCACAAGTCCTACATGAATCTATTCTCATACATACAAAAATTACAAATTCTCTTTATAAATTATATGAATATTAGTGTTGACTAAGTAACTGAAAAATAGTCATGCAGAACAAGATTTTAGACTCAAACTGACAGTTTCTTTCGTATAATTTCAAGCGTTGTACTAGGATCAGCCTTGCCTTTTGTCTTTTGCATAACTTTTCCCACAATATAGTTTACCGCATCAGGGTTCTGTTGTGCTTCAGATATCGCCTTTTCTTCTTCTTTGAACACCTCGTCTATAATTTTTTCAAGTGATGATACATCACTTACATTACCTAGGTCAAGACTTGAGATTACATCAGACAGTGATTTGCCAGTATTCAGCATCTCTTGCAGAGCAAGTTTGCCTGAATTTCTTGTTATCTTGCTACTTACAATAGAGTCTGCCAAATCAGATAGATGTACGGCAGTGATCCTCAATTCAGATTTCTTTTCCCTAGTATCTGCAAAACCCATCAAATCAGTGGTGATAATATTTGCAATCTCTCTTGCGTTGTATTCGGTATGTGCTTTTTCAAATAGATCTGAATAAAACTTGTCTGAAGACAAAACGTCAGCGACTTGTGGTGAAATATTATAGTTTTTGATATAACGTTCTTTTTTTGTTGAAATGCTTTCTGGCATTTGCATTCTCAGAGATTCCATCTTGTTTTGTGTTATGCCTATAATTGGAATATCTGATTCAGGCAAGTAGCGATAGTCTTGCTCTTCTTCTTTTGACCTTGCAGAGACAGTGATCTTTCTTGCCTCGTCCCAGTGTCTTGTCTCTGCAGCAATTTGAATATTTCTTTCAATCAGGCTTTGTTGCCGCGTATTCTCAAAATGTAATGCTTTTTCTACGTCTCGAAATGAACCGACGTTTTTGATCTCAACTCTGTTTCCTTTTCCAACAGATATGTTTCCATCTACCCTCATGGCGCCATCAAGATATGGATCCGACACACCAAGATTCTCAACCAAGTCTGCAAGAACATTAAGAAACATACGAACTTGTCTTGGGCTTTCAAAATCAGGCTCTGTTACTATCTCAACTAGTGGAGTTCCAGCCCGGTTATAGTCTACAAGTGTAATTTGTGTCTTTTCCGAACTTCCCTCATATACCAGTCTTCCAGGATCTTCCTCTAGTTGAATTCGTCTTATCCTAATTGCCTTGTCTTCTATTGATATCGTTCCTTCCGAACCTATGCTTGTTGGACCATATGCATTGTATTGAGTAATCTGAAAGTTCTTTGGTAAATCAGGATAAAAATAATTTTTTCTAAAGAAACTGATTTGTTCTGGAATCTTACATCCAAGAGATAGCGCTATCATGGCAGCTTTTTCTACTGCTTTCTTATTGAGTAATGGCAATGAGCCAGGAAGTCCTATGCAGACAGGACAAATGTTAGAATTTGTTGATAAATTTCTGTAATCTGCTTTGCAGTTACAAAAAAGTTTACTTTCCAGCTTTGTTAGTTGACAATGAATCTCAAGGCCTATCTTTGTCAAATCTGTGCCTCCGGAAGATGTACTGTCTGCTGCAATGAATATGCTGCTTGTAACAAACTTTTTTCCTGAAATGAGTTTGCAAAAAGTTGTATTCCAATTGGAAGATGTGAGCTTGAGATTGCAAATGGAACAGAGATTGCAGGAATTCCAGTTAGATTGGCAGTAATAGTATTGATATCAAGTAGATACAATGTTAACGGATCATCTATTTTCTCACCAAGTTTGAAAGGCAGTATTGGCATGGTAGGAGATATAAGAAAATCTACTTTTTTGAACGCCTCGTCAATCTGAGATTTCATCATTGCTCTAACCTTTTGTGCTTTTAGATAATATTTTCCATAATAACCTGAAGACAACACAAATGCACCAAGCAACATTCTTCGAGTCACTTCAGGTCCAAAGTTACTCCTAACTTTTGATACGTATGCCTTGAATTCGTAGCCTTCAGTGCCAAAATTAAATCCATATCTCAGATTGTCATATCTTGCAAGGTTACTGCTTGCCTCTGCAGACGCAATCGTATAATATGCAGCCACAGAATGTTCCACCGAATCAAGTGATATTGGCACACATTCAGCTCCAAGATCTTGAAGTTTTGAGATGGCAGCATTTGTTGCAGAAGACACTTCTTTGTCTATGCCATCACCCATCATCTGTTGTACTAGGCCGATTTTTTTCCCTTTTATTCCGTCGTCTATGCCTTGAGTGTAATCCATGTTTTCTCTTTCTATAGTTGTATCATCATGTGGATCATGACCCGCAATGGTATTCATAACAAGAGCAATATCTTCGACTTTTCTGGCAACAGGTCCTATCTGTTCAATGCTATTTGCATATGAAACAAGACCATATCTACTAACAAGACCATATGTTGGTTTTAAACCCACAACAGAACAAAAACTTGCAGGACTTCGAACAGAACCTCCAGTATCTGAACCAAGTGACATCATGCATTCAAGGGCACTAACTGAGACGCCACTTCCGCCAGATGATCCCCCAGGAACGTACTCTATATTCCATGGATTTTTGCTTGGCCCAAAGCGACTAAATTCTGTTGTAGAACCCATAGCAAACTCGTCAAGATTTACTTTACCAATTATGATGGCATCTTCCTGTTTGAGTCTTGATACAACGGTTGCGTCATATGGTGCAACAAAATTTTCCAGCACTTTGGAGGCACATGTAGTCCTAAGTCCAGCAGTACATATGTTGTCTTTTATTGATATTGGCATTCCAAGAAATGTTCCGATTTTTTCTTTTGTCCGAATCTTTTTGTCTATCACCTTTGCTTGGTTTAGAGCATTTTGCTCATCTATTGTAATGTAAGCATGTACTTTGTTCTCCACAGTATGAATTCGGTCTATTGTTTTTGCAACAAATTCTTCAACTGAGATACTTCCATCACGTACCAGTGACAAATACTCAGTTGCAGATATACCAAGATTCATTCAAATCATCTTTGGAGCACGGATAAAATTATTTTGATCTTTTTTCAGAGTATCAATCAAGGGTTTACCGTCACTCAAAAATGGTTCATACTTGTCGTCACGTAGATTTTCATACGGCATCTCTTTTCTCAATGTTTTATTGGAGTCATATTCTACGTGGTCAAGCCTTTCAAAATACTTCAAAATCTGGTCTACTTGTAGTATGTATTTTTCTGGGTCTTGCAAGTCAACTTTTACCAAATCCCCAAGATGTTCTATCTCTTTTCTATCTACCATTATAATCCACTATGGTGTAAGTCTATCAACGTCTCTTGGATAAAATGTGGTATCCCTTATGTTTTCTGTGCCAGTAAGCGCCATCATCAGCCTTTCAAGTCCTATACCACACCCAGCATGCGGTGGCACTCCATAATCAAATACTCTTAAATGGTAATCAAATGCGTCCAGTTTGAACCCCTTGTTCTTCATTCTTTCTTCAAGTTCATTTCTTTTCTCAATTCTTGTACTACCAGAGGACAGCTCCAAGTCACCAAACATTAAATCAAATGATTCCGAAATCTTTGGATCGTCAGTCTTTGCCTTAACATAGAATGGCTTTGGGGCAAGTGGCCAATCTTTTATAAAATAAAATCCGGTCACGTTAATCTTTCGTAACTGTGATGGATAAAGATCATCGCCCCATTCTATTTTTGCCCCAGCGTTTTTCATTTTATCGACCAAATCTGAATACGAATATTGAGGAATTGAGATTGGGACTTCTGGTACTTGATACTCAGACTCTTTTAGTGTCTTGACATAGTCTTGTATAGAATGAATTGATTTGATGACTATATTTTCAATATGCTTCATAATATCATTATAATCCACAAATGCCTCTTCGAGGTCTATTGAAATTGCTTCTGATAAATGTCTATTAGTTCTTGATGGTTCTGCTCTAAATATTGGAGCAATCTCAAAAACCTTCTCAAAGCTCAAGGTCAGCTGCTCTTTGTAAAGCTGCGGGCTCTGAGCAAGAAATGCCTCTTTGTTATAATAAAAGATTGGAAATAACGCAGCACCGCCTTCAGTGGCTGTTGCGATCATTTTAGGGGTATTGATTTCGAGAAAGCCTTTTTCGTAAAGATAAGCACGAATAGATTTTAGAACAAGACTTCTCATCTTGAATACATGTTGCAAAACATTTCTACGTAAATCAATTGCTCGAATCTCAAGTCTAGTATCTATATTTGCAACAGTTTTTGTCTGCCATGTAAATGGGGCAATCTTTTCAACACTGGAGAATATCTTCATTTCAGAAGGTATTATTTCAACACCATGGGGTGCCTTACTTGAAGGTTTTATGATTCCTTTAACTGCTATAGTTGATTGTTCTTTTATCTTTACAAGCGCATTTTTGATTTCATCCGAACACACTCCAGATTTTGCTGTAATTTGCATCTCGCCTTCCTTGTCATTTAGCATAACAAATACCAAATTTCCATGGTCACGTACAGTAGAGACCCATCCCATGACAGTTACTTCTTTTCCCTCAAGAGACGGATTGATCTCATTAGAATAGATAGTTCTTCTCCAGATTCCAAGTTCTGTATCTATCATTTGTTTCA
>JBOGQT010000038.1:0-16964 GCA_050749105.1 Nitrosotalea sp.
AAATGTTTGACTATGCAATTGTAATAAGTGCGGCTCCGCACAAGATCAAGCCAGCACCAGTTATAATCCTAAATATGTCACGCCTATGAACAATTTCCCTAAAATATAAAACTCCCCATGATATTGCAAATAGCGTTGCGGTTTGTGATATGGGATAAGCAACAGTAATTCCAATCAATCCAACAGCTATCAAGACAGATAAGCTTCCCATGTTGAATAAACCTCCAGAAAGAACACCTGCAATCATTTCTTTCTTTGCAAATTTTCTTGAAAGTAATAACAGCGGCACTCCAATTGCAAAAATAGAAAGACTGGAGGAAAAGAATCCGGCCTGAAGTGAATGGGTAGCCTGAAGAGGAATAACATAGGAACCTCCGACTAATCCTGATGTGATTGCAATAAGGTATCCTTTCTTTCGTATGGGTAAGTTTTTTGATGTATTTGAGATAAAAACCAGTCCGCCAAACAACAATCCTATTGCAATGATGGCAAGAGCCATGTAATTGAATTTCTCATCAAAATACAAAACTCCCCACAAAAATGATACTAGAATGCTAAAACCTGCAAGAAATGGAGATGTTCTTGAAAGTCCAATTAATTTAACAGAATAAAGAGCAAGTATATTTCCAGCTGCCCATATTGCTCCACTCAACAATCCTGCTGGTAAAATTTGGAAACCCCACAAAAATCCAATTGGTATAGCAAATAGAATTACCCCTATCCCTGTAGCTCCCTGTAATTGCCAGATGTCTACAACTTTGACCTTTTTAACAGGAACAAAAAAACCTCCCCAACATATGGCTGCACCAACAGCAGATAGTAAACCCAATGAAATCAAAACAGTTCCACTGTACGAGGGCAGTATAACTCGGTTTCTATTTTCTTTTAACTCTAAAGTTTAATTTGCCGACTCGTAATTCTCTGCTATGCAATACCTGAAGATAGAAAAAGAGGATGAGGTTGTTCAGATCACAATAGATAGAGAAGATAAACTAAATGCAATGAGTCTTGAAGTTATGAATGAATTTATCTCAGTTTTAGATGAATTAGAGAAAGACTCTTCGAAAGTGATCATAATTACTGGGGCTGGACAAAAAGCATTCTCGGCAGGTGCAGATATTGAATATATGAACAAGATTGGACCCGCAGAAGCAGAAAAATATGCAATTAGAGGCCATGAAGTTCTAAACAAGATAGAAAAATTGGAAAAACCAGTAATAGCAGCAATAAACGGTTATGCACTTGGAGGAGGCTGTGAGCTGGCACTTTCGTGTGATATCAGATTTGCATCGCCAAATGCACAACTAGGTCAACCTGAAGTTACATTAGGCATATGTCCAGGATGGGGTGGTACACAAAGACTATTGCGAATAGTAGGACCAGCAAGAGCAAAAGACCTAATTTTTTCAGGCAGAAGAATTACTGCAGAAGAGGCCCTATCCATGGGTCTAATCAACAAAGTTTTTTCATCTGAACAGCTGCTCTTCGAAACCAAATCTTATGCTAAACATGTTGCAAAAAATAGTAGCTTTGCAATTGGCATATCTAAGATGCTTGTCAATAGAGGAATGGACACAAATCTAGATACTGGCCTCAAACTAGAAATTTATTCGTGGTCTCTTTGTTTTTCAACTAAGGAAAGAGAAGATAGGATGAATGCTTTTCTACGCAGAAAGTAGCTAGATAACTACAGCTCCCTTACTTGGTTTGCATATTATTGTTGTACATTCTGTACCAGATGAAGCAAAACCTTTTTTCATAGAATCTGATATTTTTTTAGGATTGGCAGATGTTGATGTAAAAGCAATTACTGACGGCCCGGCACCACTAATCGTCACTCCCATGGCACCAGCATTAAGGGCATTTGTCTTTACTTTATCAAAACCTGGAATAAGATGTTTTCTTGCGGGTTCTACTATTACATCATTTATGGAATTACCAATTAAATTAACATCTTTTTTCATAAATCCAGCAGTTAATGCAGCTGCGTTTGAGAGATTTCTGACATGATCTGAGAGTTTTACTTGTTTCGGAATAGCTTTTCTTGATACTTCTGTCTTTTTTTGAGGTACTTGGATTTTTGGAATAGCAACACATAGAATCAAATCTTTGGGCGGATCGGTTCTTATTACATTAAATGGGTCTGCTCTCACTATAACAAATCCACCTAGAACCGATGCAGCCACATTGTCATAGTGAATTGTTCCTGCACTGGCCATCTCACCCATTCCTGCATACTGAACCAAATTATTTCTATCAAGTTTCAGTTTGAATAATGCATCAAAAGCAACTGCAGCAGCAGCAGCTGATGCCGCGCTGCTTCCCATTCCAAAACCTGTTGGAACCCCCTTCTTAATTTTCAGAACCAAGCCAGTTTTTATTTTGAATTTCTTGGCCATCTCTTTTACTACGAGACCAGCTGAATTTTTTTCTGGTTCAATGGGGACAGAGTCAAGACTCTGAATTTTGATTCCTTTACCCTCCTTTTTTAATTGGATTCGATCATAATATGCATCTAATGCTAATCCAAAAACATCAAACCCAGGACCCAAATTTGCGGTAGAACATGGTGCTTTGACAGTTACACTTTCAGCCATCAATCTTCAATCTCCTCTCCCATGTTAAGAATTCTACTCAATGCAGCATGAAGGTTAACCATGCCGTCTCCTGTGGCATTTGAAATTGGGATTAATCCTTGAGCAAATCCGCCCAAATTCAAACCTCTCAAAAGATTTGTAGTAAGAGTATATTCTTCACCATCAGATTCTTTTGCAATGGCTTCTTCAAGACTTGTCATGTTTGAGGACCACTTCAGTACATCTTTAATTTTGTCTTCGATAAGATCTGTTTTTGTTATCACGTTTACTTGAGACAAACCTAGTCTTAGTTTGACAGATGTTGAGAGCAATGCCAGTGATACAAAATTAACTGCCGTTGTAATGAGCGATCCATCATGAAGAAATATTGAGGTTTTTTGCTCTGCATTTAGGTTTTGAACAAAAAAGAGTCCACTAGCTCTGTATGCAAATAACTCGATCTGGCCAGGGGTGTCTACTATCAGATAATCTGGATTTATGTTATCAACCTCACGCTGTAATTCATCAATCTTAGAAGCAATGAGATCGCTTGCCATGATCATGGATCCATTTGGACCTAGATCATACTGTCTCATTATTGATACGATATCAACATAATCTCTTACATCTATGTCACACGTATATGGAAGATTTTCTACTCCAGGATCTAAATTTAACATTCCTACAAAATGACCGTTTCTAGTATAATAATCAAAAATCTTTGAAGCTAACAGCGATTTTCCAGCTCCTGCAGTACCTACAATAAAAATCACTTTCATTTTTGATCAGCTATTTTATGTTGAGCTTAGGTACTATCAAGTTATCGTGACATAAAGTCATATCACTTGACTTGGCTGCATCGACTCGACAGATTACTGGTTCCATACTACCAGATTCTACCATCACCGCTTCACCTGCAGTCCCGTCTGGCACGACCCGTGTGCCTCGAAGCAAGATGTTGTGGGCAGCATTGACATCTCTGTCAACACTACTCTTGCAAGTGGAGCAAAACATCTTTCGGTGCTCTTCGGGTACTAACTTTGACCCACATGTCGCACACTTTGAGCTTGTCCCATTTGCCCTTACATACTCTACCGGCAGACCAAGCCATCTTGCCTTGTACTCGATCTGCCGTTGCAGTTCATAAAATGACCAAGAGTTCATCTTTCTTCTATGATTTCTTCCTTGGCCGTTTCCCTTTTGATATAACTTGCGAATTCCTTTTAGATTTTCCATTATGATTCCAGAATTTTGGGATACGATCTTTTTTGAGGTATAGTGCAGAATATTGTGAACTCTGTTCTTCTGTAGTCTACCATATTTTTGAAATATCTTTTCTCTTATTCTGGAGTCATTGCGTCTGAATTTGCTTTTTACTGTATTATATGACGTACTGATTCTCTGTGTCTTTGATAGATCATGAACAACACAATTTTCTTTAGAATCATATGTTGTAACATTGTACAAGTTTCTGTCTATTCCAATAAAATTATACGATCTCTGTTCTGGGATATCTTTTGAATATGAGATGATAAGCTTGTCATCTGTGACAACAATGCTTCCAAACTTTGTACCCTTGATCTTCTCACAAACATATTTTGTCAACTTAACGAAGATATATTTTGTAGGCTCTGTTGGAATTCTGATTATATCCTGCTCAATCTTGTATAATTGATTATCTAATATTAGATGATTTCTTGAAATGTATGGTTTTTTTGCACCATGTTTTTTCTTGAGTGCCTTTTTATATAATTTTAACTTGGAAGCAGCACATTCTAGTGCGCCATAGATATATTTGGAATGAAACTGCGAATTTATGCGTAATTTATGATATAACTGATAGTGTAGCTTGAACTTTGATGTGAGGTTCTTTTCAATACCAATTCTGATCCCCTCATTTGCACAATACCTGAAATAATCAAAGACTGGCTCAAGATCATCTTTTTTGTCATGGTATTGCCATACACACTTTGTTATTCTCACAGTGTTGCTAGGAATAATTTTCTTAAAAGACCTTGGTAATTATGGTATGTCCAAAGAACTTGACAGTATCTGAGCTTATATTTCCATCCATGGGTAAAGCAGGCAATGAATTGGAAGCTATTAGCAATACCTGTAAGTGTAATACCATTCCTGATTATTGCAGCTACGTTTAACGTTAGTCTTGCAAACCTGCTTGCAGTAGGCATAATTCCATTCGTTGGAGCCGCATTTGCTATGGCCTGCAAGCTATTTACTCAAGGTTTGAAATTCAATTATTTAGTTAGGAAATTTTTGGGGCCTATTGATGCAACTTGGAGAACAATTTCGGTGAGGATGGGAAGCGAGTTTGTTACATCTACAACCCCGTCTTTTGTAGGAGGCGAACTGGTTAGAATCATGTGGTTAAGCAAAAAAGGTGTACCAGTTGGAAAAGCATCCTATGTTACAATTGTGGAAATTGTAACAGAAGTTTTGGTGTCAGGAATATTTGCTATTACAGCCGCTGTATTTTCTTTCACTTATGGTGCTTATGTTGTAGGCATTGCAATACTTGCGGTTAGTTTACCCATAACAGGAGTTTGGTCCTCATTGTTTTTCCTATCCTCTAAAAGAACATTTCAGGTACCAGGATGGATTTCAAAACTTGCTGCAAGAATAGGGAAAGGTCGTTCTTTGCAATATATTGAAAAGACCAATCTCTGGATGAAAGAAATTTGCGATATGAGTAGAGAAACACGGCACAATCAACAAATTAAAAAAGCCTTTGTAGTGTCAATGATAATCTCTGTATTTACTTGGTCGCTCTACGGACTTTCATTTATGATAATTGCAAATGGGGCAGGTTATGTCATAGGTTTCTTTCACTCTCTAATGGCCACAATGGCTGCAAATGCAGTAGGAAACCTACCAGTAACTATAGGCGGTTCTGGCCTAACCGAGTTTACCATATGGGCCTATCTTGGTCATCTCAACACATTAACGTATGAAGCTACGAAGAACAGCCTCCAATGGAACATCATCATAGCCTGGAGAATTGCAACCTATCATGTCGGTCTAGTCATAAGTTGGCTATTCCTCATGAAAGTGGTATATCCAAGTATCAAAAATCAAAAAACTGTATAGAAAACACTTTATTTTCATCACCTTATTTTTCATTGTGGATTACTCAGGAAAAGTAGTTGTAATAACTGGAGCATCTAGTGGTATTGGTAAAGAAGCTGTACTAGAATTTACTAAATTACATGCATCTATTGTGCTTGTTGCAAGGGATAAGAACAAGCTTGATGATATCACAAAAGAACTTTCAAAGTATCAAAATCAAATTCTTGTATGTGCTTGTGATGTATCTCAAAAGGATCAGGTAGATGAAATGAGCAAAAAAGTCATAGAAAAGTTTGGTACTGTTGATATACTTGTAAACAATGCAGGTTTTGGAATTTATGGCAACCTCAATAGCCTAAAAGTGGAAGAAATAGAGTCTCAAATAGAAACCAATTACCTTGGTATGGTATATTGCATTAAGGCCTTCTTGTCAAAAATGTTAGAACAGAAATCTGGGCATATTGTAAATGTAGCTTCAGTTGCTGCAAGTTTTGGAATTCCAGGAATGGCAGCTTACTGTGCATCCAAATTTGCAATGCTAGGCTTTTCAGAGTCACTATATCATGAGCTAAAAGGAAGTGGTGTAGGAGTAACAGTAGTAAGCCCAATAATGGTAAGAACCAACTTCTTTAATCATAATTCATTTAGCAAAATGCCACGATACACCACAGCCCTTAGCGCAAATACTGTGGCAAAAGCAGTTGTAAGAGCAGCTTCTTCACCTAGACTTGAGATTGTGGTACCTCAAGTTGTAAGGATAGCCATATGGTTTAAACAGACATTTCCATATCTGATAAATCCCATAGTTGGCAGAATTTTTCAAAGATCAAAGTAGATTATTTTAACGTTTTATTCGTCTTCAGTTTCATCCGAACTTGTAGAGTCAGAATCAACATCCATCATCTCAAGACTGGCAAGTTCAAATTGATATATTGCGTCCATATCTATTTCCATATCTTTTTTGAGAAATTCAACGACTTTTTTGCCTAAAGAAGCCTTGTAGGCATTGATTGTAAATTCATAGACAACCCCTTTCATAAGGTCTGATGGTTTAACCTTCTTTGGCAAATTCATGCCTTCGACGATTTTTCTTCCATCTTCAAGAGCCTCATAAATCTGAGCATCTATTCTCATATCTTTATCATATATCTCAAGTATGTAACCTGTTCTTGTAAGTGCCTCTGGTTTTCCAAATTTAGCATTTTTTATTTCATCTTGTGCCCACTTTGGAATTTCTTTAGTCATTTCTATTCACCTTTGCAGCTAGCCCTGTTTTTCTTTCTTACTTGATTGCCACCAGTCTCGGTATTCATCATGTTTATCTTCTCGTGTTTTCTCACGTTTATTTAATCTGTATTTGATATCACTTATCTGTTCCCTGGTAGCAAATAATCCGCATTTTTTACAAATGAAATGCTTTGTGTTAAGATCAAATTTCATTTCTATTTGAACCTGTTTGGCCGCACACTCAGGACACTCAGTCAATGACGCGATCACAAGAGGTATCCATAAAAGCTTTTGCTAGTTCTGGTACGCGGTTTATGTCTTCATCCCTGTTGGTCAGTTCGCCCATCGAAAAATACCGCGTACCAGAATTGGAAATTATATTTTTAAAATTATAATTCTTTCTAGTTAGTTCTCAAGCATCTCTGAAATGATCTTTGCAGTTTTCTTAGTTCCACCTTTGTCATAATTTTTGGCAAATTCTATTAGGTTTTCTTGATACTTGTTGTAGTTGTTGTGTATGTTAGAAACTGCTCTTGCAGTCTGCTTGGTATTGGTAGCAAGAATGCCAAGTTTTCTTTCTTCAGCCCATTTTATCTGATTTGTATGCTCATCATAGACAGGAATTCCTATGATCGGCTTTGCCTTTGTACCTAATATCTCCCCCATTGCAGTATGAGAGCCATTTATTACAGCATATTTGCACAAATTCAAGATAGTGTCTTTTTCTTGTTCAGAGAGAAATCCTACATCTATCTGAATCCAGTCAATATTCTTCTCAAAAGCTTCAGAGATTGAGTATGTCTTACCATTCTTACCAAGCACCTTATCCAAAGAAGGATCATTTTTTGCATGTGAGACAACCCTTCTTTCACTATTCATTTCAGTTGTATGAAAGACCTTTTCATATTTGGTGGATGTTGCCCTATTTGTTGACTTGTTACCAGTTATCATCCAGTATCCAAAACTATTCGTATTTTCAACCAATTTCTCCAAATCTGACTTTGGACCATGATTAATTATAGTGTCGTTTGAAAAATGGCCCGCATATACTATTTTCTTCTTTAATCTTTCAGGAAAGTTGAGGTTGTACTCACATATGGTATAAGGAGGAGGAGAATCTGCAACAACTATTTTTGAAGCCTTTGCAATTTTCTTTGATATGTACATTACTGCAGGATAAAAAAAGGATCTTGATGTCCAAAGCTTGGGTCTGAATTGATTTGTAATAAAGACTGACTTGACATCTCTTTTTTCTGCTATGATGTTTGAACCAACATCTCCATCATTAATAACAAGATCAAATTTTTGTTTATCGTACAATTTTCCTTCAGCGATTAGGTATTTTGCCATCACTGAAACAAGAGGTTTTCTTCCTGCAACAGGAAGAAGAATGTTGAATAGAGATAAAGTGATGCTTGGGCCACATTTGCCATCGATGGGCGTAGGAATTGTTATGTTGTGAAGATTTTCCTTTTGTGCAGGAAATCTTTTTAGGAGTTTCTGGTAAATCTCTCCACTACTTGAATAATGAATATCAAGATCGTCCTTTACATTTTCATGAATTACATCATCGAGGGCCATCATTCTGGTGAAATGGCCATTTCCCCAAGGATTGATGAATCCACCTATTTTTTTCATGCATGCAACTAGATTTGGCCCACTTAAATTCTCAATGATTGGTTCTCAATGAATCAATTATATCGTGTACATTTTTTGGTCCCACAGTTACAGATATTGATTTAAGGCTTTTTAATACATCACTCACATTTTTTTGAATTTTCTTTTTTGCAATGTTCCTTTTAGAGAATCGTGATTTACACAAACTCTCTAGATTTGTAAGGTATTTCTCTAATCCTATCTGCTTGGCATTTTCCAGAATGCTAGAATCCATGCCAGCAAGTGGAATCCATGGTAGCAGATTTCTTTGAAAAACAACTTTTACACTATCTTCTACAAACCATACAGGTAAGGTAAAGGGTAAGATTGGTAATGCTATACGTTTGATTTTTCTAGAATATGCAATAGATGTCATAAGATGGGTCATTACTAGAATTTTCATT
The DNA here is from genome assembly GCA_050749105.1 of Nitrosotalea sp. GTDB lineage: Archaea > Thermoproteota > Nitrososphaeria > Nitrososphaerales > Nitrosopumilaceae > Nitrosotalea. The sequence continues at coordinate 8,948 of JBOGQT010000038.1, forward strand.
AACGGGTCTTGAGTCTTGGGCATTTTACAGAATTGAAGTGTAATTTTTTCATGAACAATTGATGATAGCATTCTGTTTATCATTTTAGATAATTTGAGGAGATCTGAATCGTTTGAATAACCCGCAACTATTTTTACATCAAAACCCAGTTTGATGCTCTGTAGACATGCTATTGCAGACAATTCGTCGTATATACAACAAAGAATAGATTCCTTTTGAGAATTATATGGAACACCTCCAAGTCCCCTATCTACAAAAATGCAGACATATGCATGTGATTCTGTAAGATATGTGTAAAGAAGTCTGGTATGATTTAATTCTGAACCAGGCTGTATCTGCAGATCTACAGATTTCTCGATTAAAGATGTAGTAGCCGCCATCTCCAAATCTTTTGCCAAATAATCTGTAGACTTGCCTTCAACCTTAACGTAAAATTTCTCGCCTTTTAATAACAAATTCATGCTTGTACTTGTAATTATTTCAAGTACTGTATCGAATTGATTCTTGATTTCTTTTGCAATAGCTATTCGCTCAATACCAAACAATGACCCAATTGTAGAAGAAGCAAATACAGGATCATTTGTTTCTATTACTATAACAGAATCCCTCTTTTGTATACGAGTGAAACTCTGTTTTCTAATCCTAAGAATATCTGAGATATTTGTTTCTAAACTATCCATCTTATTTAGCGAAAAAACAGATGGAAAAACAACTAGTACAGTTTTATCGCTCATTTTGTTTTCAGTGTTTTGGCTCATTTATAATTCTAGGATAGAAAACCAACCTAAATAATTATATGACCAAAACTAACACGTTTTCTCATGCATAGCTTTACTGCTGGGCAGATACAGCAGTTAAATGAAAAACTAAAGACTCCACAAGAGGTTCTCAAATGGGCATTAGATAGCCTTCCTTCTAGAATAGCGCTGGCATCAAGTTTTGGGGCAGAAGATGTTGTCATAATTGATATGATGATGAAAATAAGCCCAAAAGCCAGAATCTTTACTCTTGACACTGGTAGATTGAATCAAGAGACGTACGATGTTATGGATGAGATAAGAAACAAGTACAACACAAACATCGAAGTAATGTTTCCGGATTCTAACGAAGTTGAACAAATGGTTCGCGTAAATGGTATGAATTTATTTTATCAAAGTATGGCAAATCGTAAACTGTGTTGTGGTATTAGAAAAGTCCATCCACTCAAGAAGATGCTTTCAACCTTGGATGGATGGATTACTGGACTAAGAGCTGACCAGACTGAAGTCAGGTCTAGTGCACAAAGAATTGAAACTGATCCACAACACGATGGAATCATCAAAGTAAATCCAATAATTGAATGGACGTGGGAACAAACTCTGGATTACATTAAGAAAAATAATGTACCTTACAACAAACTTCATGACAAAGGATATCCTAGTATAGGATGCGAGCCTTGTACACGTGCAATCAAATCAGGAGAACCACTACGAGCAGGACGTTGGTGGTGGGAAACAGATCCACAAAAAGAATGTGGACTGCATGCAGAACATGGAAAATAGTGTTTCTAGGTAATATGATATGGGCGTTGCACAACCACATGGCGGTAAGTTAGTAAATCGAACAATAGATAAGAACCAAGATGGTTTATTTTCAGTTCCTGTCAGTGTTGATTTAGCAAGTGATATTGAGAATATAGCAGATGGCATATTTAGTCCACTTGAAGGGTTTCTTTTGAAAGAAGATTTTGACAAAGTAACTGCAACTGGAAGGTTAGCAAACAATCTCCCTTGGACAATTCCAATAGTGTTTGATGTTGATAAAGAAACTGCAACAAAGATGAAAGACGCAAAAGATGTTGCACTAAGCGTTAATGGTACAAATTTTGCTGTCTTACATGTGGAAGAAGTCTATACCTTCGACAAAAATGTGACAGCAAAGGGAGTTTACGGCACAACTGATGAAAAACATCCAGGAGTTGCTAAAACTATGTCAATGAAAGAGTATCTAGTCGGAGGCAAAATTGATTATGTTAAAAGACCTGCAGAAACGCCAATTCGAAGATACAGAAAGACTCCAAGAGAAATGAGAGATCTATTTGAAAAGGCTGGCTGGAAGACAATAGTTGGTTTTCAGACCAGAAATGTACCCCATGTTGCTCATGAGATGCTTCAAAAGGCATCACTGAATACTCATGATGGACTTTTCGTCAACCCTCTAATAGGGAAGAAAAAATCAGGCGATTACAAAGATGAAGTAATAGTTTCAGCCTATGAAACCTTGATCAAGTATTACTATCCACAAAACCGATGCCATCTTGCTACTTTGCATACCGAGATGCAATATGCAGGCCCAAAGGAAGCCATTCATCATGCTATAATGAGAAAAAATTTTGGATGCACTAATATCATAATAGGCAGAGACCATGCGGGCGTAGGAAACTATTATGATCCATTTGCTTCTCAGAAAATATTTGATAATTATCCTGACCTTGGAATAGAACCTGTCTTCTATCCTGCCTTCTTTTATTGCAGAAAATGTTTATCCTTTGCAAGCGAAAGAAATTGTCCACACGGAACAGAATTTCAGGAACAGCTTAGTGGTACCAAACTTAGGACAATGATCCTTGAAAAACAAAATCCCTCAGAATATATGATCCGACCTGAGGTATCAAAGATTCTCATGAATTGGGATAATCCATTTGTTGATTAGATTTTTATTGAAATGACCCAAGCCCAACTTATGCGCAGTATGCTAATACTTGTACTCTTACTTGTAACCCCGCTTTTACCCGTATATGCTCAACAGTCTACAATGAACCCATCCGTACATTATGATACCGTAGAGATTCCTTCTAGTGCATTTAATGTTGTAAGAGATAATGCCACTATCGTGGTACTGCCGCATGAACATGTTACTAATTGGCAACTTACCATTGAAAATAAGCTCACATATGCAAATCCAAATGGAAGTGCCATAATCAGACTTTACGAAGATCCAAAGGAACAGAAATTCATTGAGATTGGGATGGGTAGCCCTCCAGATTATAAATTATGGATGTCTGTCAACACTCCAGAAGATGGATACTTTTTGCTTCATGAAGAAAAGACTGGTGGATGGAGTCCAGGTCAGATAGTAACGGTGCAACACTCTAGTAACGGTGGACTCTCTGCAACAATAGGTCAACAGGTACTTGTTGACAATCTGGATGTATCAGGATTTACAGTAAGAGATATCGAAGTAGCCGGGTTGGATTCAGCTTCTGATCCTCCTACCACATCATCAGGAAGTGTTACAGTAAGTATTGTTTCAGGAGATCCTGCAGACAATCCAATTTTCTACATGCCATTTATCGTAGTTGGAGTGACTGGTGTACTGATTGGTGTTTTAATAAAGACTAAGAAGAGAGATACTGTTCGATCTTCGGGTGATTTACAAAAATCTAATTCGTAATATCACTAACAATCATACTCTTTTTTGCCGGTGTTACAAAAGGGTCCTGTAATAATCACATTCTCTTTTTATCTGGCATACAGTACACATTGGAGATATTGGTTTGCAGATATTTTGACCATACATTACAAAAGTGTCATTTATCCGAATCCATTGTTCCTTTGGAATCTTTTTCATAAGTTCAATCTCTGTATCTTCGGGTGTCTTTGTTTGAACAAGTCCAAGCCTATTTGAGATTCTGTGTACATGTGTGTCAACAGGTATAGCTGGTTTATCAAATGCGTAAACCAGAACGCAGTTTGCAGTTTTTCGACCTACTCCTGGTAACTCAATTAATTTGTCCAACGTTTGTGGTACTTTGCCAGAATACTTTGAATCTATTATAGATGCCACCTCGATTATGCGTTTTGCTTTTACATGATAAAATCCCGTTGATTTGACGATTTTTTCAACATCTGATAATCTTGCTCTTGCCAGAGCATGTGCGGTCTTGTATTTTGAGAATAATTTTTTGACTACTGTCGATGTATTTTCATCTCTTGTTCGTGCTGAAAGTATTGTGCCAATGAGAATACTCAAGGGACTTCCATTTTCAGCCTCACGCAATTCTCGCAATGCAGTCATTCGCGGAGGCTTGACAGCATTCATGGTATCCATCATTCCGTCTAGAATTTTTCTTATCTTGTCCAACTGATCTGGTATTGATCACACAAGTATTATAGGTACTGTCAAGTTATCGGGACATAAATCCCATCGCTTGACTTGACTGCATCGACTCGACAGATTACCGGTTCCTTGATACCGGATTCTGTCATCACCGCTTCACCTGCAGTCCCGTCTGGCACGACCCGTGTGCCTCGAAGCAAGATGTTATGAGCAGCGTTGATGTCTCTATCAACACTACACTTGCAAATAGAACAGAACATCCTTCGGTGCTCTTCGGATACTAGTCTTGACCCACATACCGCACACTTTGAGCTTGTCCCACCTGCCTTTACATATTCTACCGGCAGACCAAGCCATCTTGCCTTGTACTCGATCTGTCGTCGCAGTTCATAAAAAGACCATGAGTTCATTCTCCTTCTGTACTTTCTTCCTTGGCCATTTCCCTTCCTGTACATCTTGCGTATTCCTTTGAGATTTTCCATGATGATTCCAGAATTTTGGGATACGATCTTTTTTGAGGCATAGTGTAGAATATTGTGAACTCTGTTCTTCTGCAGTATGCCATATTTTTGAAATATCTTTTTTCTTATTCTGGAATCATTGCGTTTGAATTTACCCTTTACAGCAGTATATGTTGTAATGATTCTCTGAGCATTTGATAAATCGTGACTGATGCAATTTCCTTGGGAATCATATGTTGTAACATTGTCTAGGTTCCTGTCTATTCCAATAAAACTATCTGGTTTTTGTTCTAGAACATATCTTGAGTATGAAATTATCAACTTGTCATCTGTGATGACAAGACTGCCAAGTTTTACATCTTTTATCTTCTCTAAAATGTATTTTGTTAATTTAACAAATAGGTATTTTTCAGGTTCTGTTGGAATCCTGATCATATCATGTTCAATCTGGTACGATTCGTTGTTGAGTATCAAATGGTTTTTTACAATGTGTGGTTTTTTGGCATCGGGTTTCTTTTTCAATGTCTTTTTGTACAATTTTAGCCTAGAGGCAGCACATTCTAGTGCTCCATAGACATATTTACAATGAAATCGTTAATCCAAGCGTAATCTGTGATACAACTGATAGTGCAGCTTAAACTTTGATGTGAGGTTCTTTTCAATACCTATTCGGATTGCCTCATTTGCACAATATCTGAAATAATCAAAGACTGGATCAAGATCGTCCTTTCTGTTATGATATTGCCATACACATTTTGTTACTTTTGCAATGTTGCCTGAAAGGCTGATTTTCTTAAAAGATCAAGGTAATTATGATATATACTAGATGACTTGGCAAACCCTAAGGAAAATATAGATTATCTATCTGTTATAACAAGGACGTAATGTTGGAGCTAGCAAAAGACGAAGAAGCTGCACTTGACGGAAAATACGGTGAAACTCTGACACTGGCGTATAGAATTCTTGTAGCAATAGGGGAAGCTACTGGTGCCGATAAATTAATTCCAGTTGAGTGGGCGCATTTATCTGGAGTAAATTACAACACAATAGGTGATGCCGGTGAGGCATTTCTCTCGCATCTTAGCAACGATGCAAAATTTAAGATAAAAACCACTGTAAACCCCATGGGATTTGATTCTGATAATGTTTCAAAGTTTGATCTTGATGAGGAATTTATAACAAAACAACAAAGCATAAAACAATCATATGAGAAAATGGGCGCAATTCCGTCTTTTTCCTGTATCCCGTATGAGATCTTTGAACTTCCAAAAAAAGGAACCCAGGTTTCCTTTGCGGAAAGTAATGCGGCCATTTACGCAAATTCCATCTCTGCTCTAAAAACTAACAAAGAAAGCGCTTTGAGTGCACTTGCTAGTGCACTTACAGGCAAAAGTCCACACTCTGACCTGCGAGATGAAGAAAACAGAAAACCCAATCTTACCATACGGATGAAAGCTGAACCTGTAGATGAGCTTACATATGGTTTGCTGGGGTATTTTGCAGGAAAACAAGCTGGAAGCTCTGTTGCGATATCTGGAATAAAAGAACTTGATAGACGTAGCTGTAAATCATTGTGTGCAGGGATGGGTACGTCTGGAAGCTGTGGAATGTTTACTCTGGATGAGGGAGAAGGAGAAAAGATAGATTTTGATCACAAGGAGATGACAAAGGTACGAGATGAACTAAACACCTCAGAATCAGGAGATATTATTACACTTGGAAGTCCACAACTTGGACTAGGAGAGATATCTGACCTAGTAGCAAAGCTAAAGGGAAGATCATTTAGGAAACACTGCATGATCTTCTGTCCTAGGGCAATTCAAGGTCAAATGCGAGATCTGGGATATGATAAGGAGCTGAGCAGAGCCGGTGGAGAGATATTGTATGACTGTTGTACATGTCTGACTCCACTTGTAGACAAGGAAGATGTTGACGCTGTAATAACAAATAGCGTCAAGGGTGCATATTATCTAAGAACATCAAACGGTGTAGATGTCAATCTAAAAAATCTAAATCAGATTGTAGAAGAGGAGACAAAATGAACATCAAGATAATTGTACGCGGAAAAGCTAAAGGGACAGTGCTTTGTGCACAAAATCCAGTAAATTTTCTTGGTGGTATTGACAAAAAGACTGGACAGGTAAGAGACAGGAATCATGATCTTTTTGGCAAGTCTATAGGCGGTAAGATTCTTGTATTTCCAAATGGTGTAGGCAGCAGCGTTGGTGCATATACAATTTATTCGCTAAAATACAATAAATCTGCACCATTGGCAATGGTTTGCTTAAAGGCAGATATCACTACAGCATCGGGTTGTGCAATTTCAAACATTCCATTGGTTGTAGCAGAAAAAAAAGACTATGAATCATTAAAAGACGGTCAAGAAATCATGGTTGATGCAACAGAAGGAAAAATTCTATAGGTTGACTCGTATTATGGAACCAAGAGGTCTTGTTTCTTTGAACACAATTCCTTCAAACCGTAAAATCATGGTACTCTTTTGTTTCCAACAATCTTTGGGAGCACCTGCCTTCTCGCAAGTGTGAGCCAGAAACTCTTCCTCGTTCCAACCATATTCAACAGGTACTTGGGGAAGCAGAAGACCGGAACCAAACTCCCATCTCACAACAAGTCCATCTCTTCCAACCTTAATCATGGTTGGATACTCGGAGGGGTCATGTACTTTTATCACATCTGGTGGAGTCAAAACCGTTACCTCAAAGGAGATCTTGCTCAACTCATCATATCTTACAGGTGAGAATCTGGGATCTTCTGTTGCTGATGCTATTGCTGCATCCACAAGAGATTGGTATAATTTTCTATCAGGAGTAGGAAATCCTATGCATCCTCTGAGATCTTCATCTTCGCTAAGAGTCACAAATACTCCAGAGTTGAAGGAAAATTTGGATTTTATATCATCTGAAAGTACTATCTTTTTTCCAGTCTTGAGATATTCTGTAACAACTGTTCTAGCTGTTCTGACAAGTACTTCTCCATCGTAATCAGATATGGGGTTCATTCAATCTTTGGTTTAGTTTTTGTACGAATTCTTGAATCTTCACCAAGTGGGTTCCTTCCCAGTAAATCTTCTTACAATCTTTACAACTCCAAAATTTTTCTTGTCTCTCATAAATTCCAGGAGGAACCTTATTCATGATCCTTATTTTATCAATTGTTTCAATTTTTCCATTACAATCGGTACATCTTGAAGGGTTGGTATCAATTACAAAACTAGAGATACCAATCTTTGTTGCAATCTGAACAATCTGTCCAATCTCATCATTTCCCCTAATGAGGACTGTTGTAACGCCTAACTTTTCAGCACTTTTGGAAAGATTTTCATCTTTTGTAACCAGGACGCGTTTTTGTCCCTCTGCAAGATTGAGTAAAATTGAATCCTCGATTGAAGAATCATACTTGGAGTCATAGCCAAGAATACGTAGCTTTCTTGCCAAGTT
>JBOGQT010000039.1:0-42891 GCA_050749105.1 Nitrosotalea sp.
TAGAAAGACCAGAACTGCGCTAGTAGTACTAATGGTGATCCTTGGAAGCAGTCTAGTTGTTGTGCTTGACGGCCTAACTGCAGGCGAGGTGGCGTTTTTAGCAAATCAGTTCAACTTGTTATCTAATAACGTGCTTTTTGTAACCCCAGGACAGCTGTCATTTCGTAGTGATGCTCCGTCAACATCTTCTCTTGTAATTAATAATGTAATAGTGGAAAGGATCAAGTCTCTCCCATACATACAAGACGTTGTTCCACAATATTCAGGTTCAGTTAAAATTAATTCACAAGGCAATATTCAACAGGTATCCGTGACTTCGATGGACCCAACAAAACTTACAGTCGAGGTGCCAAACGTGGAATATGTTGATGGCTCCACTATAGACCCAAATGACAGAGTATCAGCACTAGTAGGAGATACCGTTGCAAATCCTCCCGGAGCCATTACGCCATTTGTCACCATAGGTCAAACAATCAGAGCAACTTACACTTATTCAGATCCTACCGGTAAACAATTAACAGAATCCAAGAATTTCTTAGTCACTGGGATAATGAAGCCGTCTGGTAGTTCTCTGATAGACAAATCTCTTGTAATTAATCTAGACGCCGGTAACCAGCTTTTGCACAAGTCTGTAAAATACGATTTTTTGCTAGTATCTGCCATTTCACCTGACTATGTAGATTCAGTGCAGCAAGAAATCCAAGATCAATTTGGAACAACCATAGGGGTAACTTCCCCTAAAGCAATAATGACAGTAATAGGAGCTGCGGCAGCTGGAAATGCAGCTTTTATCCAGATGATAGGAATAATCTCGTTGGTTGTAGCATCTATTGGAATTGCAACTACCATGTATGCTTCAGTAACTGAGAGAATCCGTGAAATTGGCACTATGAAAGCAATAGGCGCGCAAAATAATGATATCCTAGTGCTTTTCTTGACAGAATCTGGATTGATTGGATTAATGGGTGCAACATTAGGTTTGGCTATTGGAGTGGGAGCAGGATATCTGATGATTAGTCTGATTTCTTCGCAAGGTCCAAGCCTTAGCATTAGTGCGTTTACGCCAGTTTTCATGCCACTAGATCTTGCCAAGGTTTGGCTGTTATCAGTGGCACTTGCCATAGCTGCAGGTAGTCTTCCTGCTTGGAAAGCATCAAAACTATCTCCAATAATTGCACTTGGAAGAGATTGACTTGTCGTAGGTTTCCATCAGGGAAAAACTATTTTGGAAAGAGTAAAATAAAAAATCAGCCCTATTTGTAAACACGTTTTCTATGATCAGTCTCTACCACAAAAATTATCAGTATTCCTTGTTGAAGATCCAGAATAGCCCTGTAATCACCCACACGAAGCTTGTAAAATCTCGAACCAGTCAATCGGAATACTTTGCTGAACGGATCATCCACACAATCTAATACGGCATCACGAATTTTGCGTGCAGTCTTCTTGTCCAGTTTTGATAATTGTTTCCTAGATTTATCTGACCACAGTACGTCCCAGGACATTACATCATAACCCTAGTTCTTTGTTTAATTGCTCTGTTGTGTAGATACGTCCTGCTTTAATGTCTGCAATCCCCTCTTCAATATTTTTAATTGTCTGTGCACTTAGCTTGTCATCTTCATGATTGGCTTTCAAGAGCCTAGCAATTACAGATTCCAAGGTTTCCTTGGGATAATTCTTTTCATTTTCAAGGATGTTCTTGAGTTTGCGCGATATTTTTAGAGTTGTTGAACTCATGGTATACTACAGTATACTACAGTATACTACAGTATAAAAATATTATCAAGCCATCATGATACCAATAATAAAGAAGAATTAACGCCTACAGTAAATCTTTGACCAACGCAGAGATAAAACTCTCAAACTCTGAATCAGAAAATTTCACGGTCTCAATTTTTTCTTGTTCTTGTGCAGTGCGGGCTGCCTTGAGATGATAACATTCACTCCCCGTGTTCAATGCATTATAGTAATAATCCTCACATGAACAAAATCCCAAGTCAGGGTCTAGCCAGTGCTCGTTGTCTTTTCCAACCACAGTCCAGATTTTTCTTCCGCTTGGCTCAAAATAATGCAGTTTGACTCCCATGGAAGACACAATAGAGTCAATATCTCCGCGTCCTTTCACAAGAATTTAATTCAAAACTTGGATGTATATCTTTGATGGTACTAACAAGGCTTGTCCAGTCACAGCCTGCCCTTATTTTGGAGGATAAAAAGCGCTATCTTGTTGTAACTGACCTTCATATTGGGTTTGAAAGCAGATTTGTTGCAAACGACATACATGTAGACCCAAAAGAAATGATTTCAGAGACCATACAAAACCTAGAGTCAATCATAAAATCCCAAAAACCAGATTCCCTGATTTTGCTTGGCGACATAAAATCAAACGTAGAATCCATATCCAGAATAGAATGGAGTGCAGTACCGCTCTTCTTTGAGATTGGAAAAAAAATTGACACCATTGTAATTCCTGGAAACCATGATGGTAACATACAGAAACTTGTGCCAGACGGAATAACAGTATCAAGCTCATCAGGGCTTGTCATAGGCGATGCATTGCTGACCCACGGTCATGTGATGCCGTCTGAGAATCTGTCGCATGTAAACAAGATAATCATGGGTCATGTCCACCCGGTTTATTTTCAAGAGGGTTCAGTGCTTGACGGCCAAAGAGTGTGGGTCTCAATCCAGGCAGAAAAAAGCCAACTCTTTTCCTCATCCCATGGCAAAATCGAGATAACAATCGTACCATCGTTTAACAAGTATTTTTACGCCACACACAAAAAAAATCACAAAAGATCAATCTCGCCCATAATAGAAGCTATCAAAACACCCCAGTCTGCAAAGATAGCCACGCTTGACGGTTCCATAATAGGCAATGAATCAATGCTATCTCATGTGCTCTAAACTACTATTGATAACACTAACAATGTTCATGAACTAGGTTTATCAATTGTTTTATCTTCAAAAAGCCAATTATATTCATGGGACAAGAATTTGGCACACATAAATGGATGCTAACTCATGCAATTGCAATAGAGACAAGCAACAAGACTAGTGACATCCATGGAAAACCTGGTGCATCCATAATGACAGATGTGTTTCTGATGACATTGTGTCAAGCATTATTGCCACAACAAAATAACACGGAACCTGAATCCTTTGATTCAGAATAATCACAATGCAGATTTGAGTTTATTCTGATAGGTCACAATCTTTGAACTGGTTAATTTGTCAATGATTTCTTGAATTTTGAGTACAAAATCTTTTGTATCAGCAATTAATGCATTTTGGTCAGTCTTTATGGTTTCAGTGTAATACTGTGCATCTACACGATCATCTTTAGACTGTTGTAAATCTTGCATAGCCTTGGCTGAGATTTCAGTTAAGAACAGATATTCAAATATAGACAATGTACAGTCGTGTATTTCGCATTTTATTCCTAAACGCGAGAGCAGTGCATAAACGGCAAAATACTTGGCATAGTAGCTTGTAGATACCACCCACTCGTCAATACCTGCCTTGGCATTAGCATTCATTGATTTTATTGCATTTTCAGATTTTTTCAGATAAGCTTTCTGTAGACTAGCTGATGCATTAACAAGTTTAATTCCTTTATTCTGCTTTGCACACCATTTGAGATAACTCTTAGTAGGCTTCATAATATCGCCACAACATATCGCAAAACTTGTCTGCTCCCTTAAGTACGATATGATTAGAAACAACTTCACTTACCAATGGATCCTTGTTCCTCAATCCACTCAGGAATTTTGTTTCATCTATAGATTTGATGTTAATGTCTCTACCAACAAGATTTGTGATTTTATGCACTATGTTTTTTTCAATTTTTTTCTTGCTTATAAAAAACAGGTCAACATCACTTTCTTTTGTGTATCCCCCCTTTGCAAAACTGCCAAATAAAATAAGCGTACCATCAACTTTGCTTTCAAGCTCAGTCATTATTTTTTTTATCAAAAAATTTTGTTGAATGTAAACAATGGCTGAGAAAATCTCCCCCATAATTAAATAATATTTTGTAATCACGTTATCTAAATTCAAGACATATTCTTTGTTTTTTCCTCTAATTGCGCTCGAGAGAACATTGATTTTTTCCAGTTTTTTGAGTTGCAGTTGGATGGTTTTCACATCCATTTTTGTTTTTCTTGCAATCTCTCTTAAGTGAAGTGATTTTTTATAATTATCATCGTATTGGTTGAGTATTTTCAGCGTAGTTTGCGTTATGTTGTATTCTTCCAACATATGTTGGATAAATACAACAGTTCACTTAAAGTTAGCGTTCTGACCATAGAGATTCACACGTATAGCAAACTACGTGCAAGTAGACTCGTATTTTTGACAACCTATTCAATTTTCTCATAAGGCTCTAGTGGCTTTTTGGTAGTATCGTTGTGTCGCAGCCACTCTAGCGTCTTTGCAAACGAGTCTGCAAGTTCTGTAGTTATCAACACAGGGATTCCAAGCTCCACTGCCTTTCTTCTTATCTGATATTCATCATCAAGCATCCCGACATATTTTTCAAGTGTCGATGTGCTTGGCACATTAATTATAAAGTCAACCTTGCGCTCATAGAGCAGGTCTGCAATGTTTGGTTTTCTTTGTGGCTCACTTATCTTGTAAACTACTTCCACATCCCCTATTCTCTTGTCAGACAAAAATTCTGCAGTGTGCTCTGTTGCAAGCATCTTGTATCCAAGACTTTTTAGCAACAACGCAGTCTGCAATAGTTTCTCCTTGTTCTCTGATCCTCCCGCAGTAATTAGTACAGAGCCTTCCTTTGGAAGTGCATATCCCGAAGACAGCAACCCTTTTGCAAGTGCGTCGTAAAAGCTCTCTCCAAAACATGCAGCCTCTCCTGTTGATTGCATCTCTACTCCCAAGATTATATCTGCACCCTCTAGCTGCATAAATGAAAATTGTGGCACCTTGATGCCATAGGAATGAATCTTGCGCCACCTGTCTTTTGGCACGTGTGGTAGAGACTTTCCAAGAACTGCACGAGATGCAAGGCTCATGAGGTTCATCTTGACAAACTTTGATACAAATGGCATCGAGCGAGAAGCTCGGATGTTAAGCTCAATCACATAGACCTGGTCAGAGTTTATCAGAAACTGCAAGTTAAACGGCCCTTTTATCTGAAATGCAATGGCAATCTTGTTTGTATAATCAAGTATTGTCTCAATTATTTTGTTGCTAAGGCTCCATGGCGGAATGCACATCATAGAATCACCAGAGTGTACACCTGCACCCTCGATATGCTCAATGACTGCTCCAATTATGACGTTCTTGCCATCAGAGACACCATCCACTTCGGCCTCTAACGAGTTTAGCATGAACTTTGTTATCACTACAGGATAGTCAGGAGATACGTTTGTTGCCTCTTCGAGATATCTTTTGAGTTGCTCCTCTGACCATACAACCTTCATTGCAGCACCACTTAGGACGTATGATGGCCTGACAAGCACTGGATATCCCACCTTTAGCGCAAACTTTTTGGCGTCAACAAGTTTTGTAAATGCCTGCCACGGTGGCTGCCTGATATGCAAGTCGTCAAGAACTTGGCTAAAGTTTGACCGATTCTCTGCCCTGTCAATATCTTCAAACGATGTACCAATTATCTTGATGCCATTTTTTGCAAGTTTTGGAGTAAGGTTGTTTGCAGTCTGTCCTCCCACTGCGGTAACAACGCCTGTCAGCTTTTCAAACTCTGCAATGTCAAACACCCTCTCCAGTGTAAGTTCCTCAAAGTAGAGCCTGTCGCAAATGTCATAGTCTGTTGATACTGTCTCGGGGTTGCAGTTTATCACAGAGACTTCCTTGACGCCGTTCTCTTTTAGTCCCCATACCATGTTTACCGTTCCCCAGTCAAACTCTACACTGCTTCCTATTCTGTATGGTCCTGCCCCAAGGACTGCAATTTTTTCAGAGTCAGAGTTTATCTCAAAGTCATTTGTTGTACCGCCATATGTCAAGTATAGATAGTTTGTCTGCGCAGGCCACTCTGCTGCAAGAGTATCAATTCGTTTTACCACTGGAATGATTCCAAGTTCTTTTCGCGTCTTTCGAACTTCCATGTCTTCCTTGCCGACAAGCCTTCCAATTTGTTTGTCAGAAAAGCCAAGAATCTTTGCCTCTTGCAGTGATTTTTTATCAAGAGTTTCTTCCTTGAGTTTCTTTTCTTTCTTGACAATGTTTTCTATCTTTTCAATAAACCACGGCTCTATTGCAGACAGTTTGTATATTCTCTCAACTGAAATTCCCTGACGCAGTGCAGCCGCTACATGATACAGTATCTTGTCATCTGGCTTTTGCAATCTATTTTCAAGATCCTCAACATCAAAAGTTTCATCCTGCTTTCTGTTGGCAACTAGCCCGTCATTTCCAATCTCCAGCATTCGTATGGCCTTTTGCAGTGATTCCTCAAAGCACCTGCCCACTGCCATTACCTCACCCACAGATTTCATGGTGGGCCCCAGGTTGCGATTTGCAAGCTCAAACTTGCCAAAGTCCCATCTTGGATGCTTGCATACTATATAGTCAAGCGAGGGCTCAAAGCATGCAGTGGTGGTTTTTGTTATTCTGTTTACAAGCTCAGGCAACTTGTATCCCATGCCAATTTTGGCAGCCATGTAAGCTATTGGATATCCAGTTGCCTTGCTTGCAAGAGCAGAAGAGCGAGAAAGTCTTGGGTTCATCTCTATTGCAACATACTTGTCAGAGTCCATGTCAAGTGCAAACTGGATGTTGCATTCTCCAACTATGCCAACATGTTTTGCCGCTCGCAGTCCTGCAGACCTTAGCAGCTGGTATTCGTAATTGTTGAGTGTCTGGGACGGTGCAACTACAATGTTGTCTCCTGTGTGAACCTTCATGGAAAGAACATTTTCCATGTTACAAATTATGACATTGTTGCCATCATAGTCTGCCATCACTTCATATTCTATCTGCTTCCAGTGACCGACATATTCCTCAATCAAAACTTGCCCAACAAGGCTTGCGTTAAGGCCACGTGTTACAATTTCATACAGCTCAATCTCATTATGCGCAACGCCTCCGCCTTTTCCGCCAAGCGTATATGCAACACGTGCTATTACTGGATACCCAAGCTCGTTTGCAATCTCTTTTGCTTGCTCAAAGTTGTACACTGTCTTACTTTTCAGTACAGGAACGTCACATTCTATCATGGAATCCTTGAAGAGTTGCCTGTCTTCAGTTGCCTTTATTCCCTTGATTTGAGTTCCAAGCACTCTGACGTCATATTTTTTGAGCACTTCCATCTCGTCTAGTTTTACTCCACAGTTCAGTGCAGTCTGTCCCCCAAACCCAAGCATGAGGCCATCAGGTCTTTCGGATTCAATGATTGATGCCACATATTGCGGATTCACTGGAATCGAGTACACTTTGTCTGCAAACCTTGTGTCAGTCTGTATGGTAGCTATGTTTGGATTTACAAGAATGCTTTTGATTCCCTCTTCCTTTATGGCCTTGAGGCATTGAGAACCGGAGTAGTCAAATTGACGGTCATTTAATGACTTTCGCCTGCTTCTCCGATTTTAATTGCCCCACTGCCAAGGACTAGAATCTTTTTTAGCGACTCATCTTTTGGCATTTTCCTCCCCTATCAGTTTCCTGAGTTCTTCAAAAATAAACATGCAATCAAAAGGTCCAGGCGAAGCTTCTGGATGAAATTGTACGGCAATTATTTTCTTTTCTTTGTGTTTTATTCCTTCTACAGTTTTATCATCAGTGTTTGAAAACCACAACCCAAAGTCAGTCTTTTTCAATGATTCCGGGTCAAGGCAGTAGCCGTGATTTTGACTTGTTACATACACTTGTTTGGTGTCCATGTCAATACAGGATTTGTTCTGGCCCCTGTGGCCATACTTTAGCTTGTATGTTGTTGCACCACCTGCCAGCCCCAATATTTGTGCACCAAGACATATTCCAAGTGTTGGAATGTTTTTGTCAATCAGTGTTTTTGCAGTCTTCATGGTCTCGACGCATTTTACAGGATCGCCCGGCCCATTTGATATTACCACGCCTTTTGGATTGTATGAAAGAATCTTGTCTACAGGATAGTTCCATGGTACGCGAATAACCTTGTATCCTAATTGTCTGACATCTCGCAGTATGGCGTTTTTTACACCCGTATCCACAATTACTACTGCTTCAGAGCCAGAGCCGTAAACTTGGGGCTCTTTTACTGATACTACATCCATGAATTCCTCGTCATTGTATTTTTTGGCAGAGGCAAGTTTCTTCTTCAACTCATTCTCATCTATCTCTTGTTCAGAGACTGCAAGGGCTGCCATCATGACACCACTTGTACGCAGTTTCATTGTAAGTTCACGTGTGTCAATTCCATATATTCCAGGAATTTTTTCATTATACATCCACTCGTCAAGTGTCATGGCAAGGTTCCAGTGGCTTGCAGTAAGTGACAGTTCATGTATCACAAGCCCCCTAGGCTGTATCATGTCTGATTCAAAGTATTTTTTTATGCCATCAGAGTCCTTGGCAGAAAAATCAGGTACACCATAATTTCCCACAAGCGGGTATGTTAGAGTAAGAATCTGTCCGCTATATGACGGGTCAGTCAATGCCTCAGTATAGCCTACCATGCCAGTATTGAATACGGCCTCGCCAAAGACAGTAGTAGAATAACCAAAACCTATCCCATCAAAAACAGTGCCATCTTCCAAAACAAGCTTACCAAACTTGTTCACATGTTTGGCTTTTTTTGTTGGAACTTCTGAGACCCTCAGCAACTGCAGAATAATGAGAATTTAAGTTTTATGTCGATCTTTAGATGTCTTTGTTTTTTGCATGCATTTGTTTGCAAGAAAACTGATTTACAGCAAAAAAATGATTTTCAAAAAATCAGAGTGCTTTGAATTGATCGCTCCACTTGTAGTAGGCGCGAATCATTTCCATGCTGACACTTGGCTTTCGCCTTGTAATGATTTCCTTAAAGTCAGCCATTGTAATAATACGTGGCTGCGGACCGGCTTCTCCCACTATCTGCTCCTTGAATGCTTCAGAGTGGAACAAGTCGTTTACAACCATCAACTGTGCAGATTGGCAAATGTCTTTGATATCACTTGCGCTATACCCGTCTGCAAGTTTTGCAAGCTCAACTGATTTTACCTTCTCCTCTTTTTGAAGAGGTGCAGTGTAAAGATCAAACAGATTAGTTCTTGCCTCAACTGTTGGGAGTGACACATAGACACGCTTTGTGAATCTTCTAAGAAACGGCCAGTCAAGACTCCAAGGTTTGTTTGTAGCTCCAATGACATAGAGTTTGAGGTCTTTTCCTTTTCCGTTGACGCCGTCCATCTCAGTTAGGAATTGGTTTTTGACACGAATCTCTCCGCCAATTTCGCTGTTACGGTTTCCAAGCAGAGAGTCAACTTCGTCAATAAACAGTATTACTGGTAGCCCTTCTTTTTCTGCCATTCCTCTTGCCATGGAAAATAACTTGGATACATTCTTCTCCGCTTCACCAAGCCACTTGCTCATCATGGATGCAGCATCCACGTTGATAAAGTACCCTTCAATCTCGCTTGCTGTTGCTGCAGCAATTACAGTTTTTCCACAACCCGGTGGTCCATAGAGAAGTATTCCCCTTGGCCATCCAAGCGGAAAGAGGTCAGGTCGTTTAGCAGGATAAACAATAGATTCTCGAAGTGCGTTTTTTGCATCATCAAGACCGATTACTTCGGCCCAGCTGACATTTGGTTTTTCCTTCATTATCAATGAATCAAGATCATTTTTTGCAAGAGACTGTTTCTGTTCTTCTGGACTTGCTTTTGTGTCCACGACCGGCTCTATCTCGACATTGGTCATTTGGAGTGCCTTGATGCGGTTTTGGTATGCTGCAACGCGCTCTTGGTATACCCTATTGAGTTTGTTTTCAGGGTACAGATGAATCAGTTTGGTAAGGGAGTCTATTGCCCTCTGATAACTAGAAATTGCCATGCCACGTGCGCCCTGCGAATCAAGCTTTATTGCTTCGGCTGCAAACTTGCTTGCGCTATTTTCTAATTCTTGCGGTGCTAGACTCATAATAATATCATCAACTAGATTTCCACTGCGGTTCTTGTTAGGTAATCACTGGTGTGAACTCGTCTAGCAGAATTTGTTAAATTAATTGAACCGGGCACTTCTGCGGTAGGCGTGGTACTGGTTAAATTTTCCTTTGGAGGCTCAGAGCGTACAAGAGGCAACCTAAAGTCATCCATCTTTGTCTGGCATCCCCTTCCAAGAGTCAGGGTTTGAGCCACATCTTCGTGCAATGTCTGAATCTGTTTTAGGGCCACCTCTGCCGATATTACCAAGTCTTCCAGCTCGTCTCGCAAAAAGTTAACCGAGTTTGTTGCATGCATTATTATGCCGACAAACTCTTCGAGAAAAGACTTGATGTCTTTTTTGTCCTGGTATTTGGTCAGCAGGTATTCAGACGCCAAAATCACCTGGCGCAAATCCTTTAGCTCCTCAACTGAGAGTGTTTCTATGAATTTATCCTCATTACCGCAGTCTTTTTGGGCAATTTTTTGGTCTATCTTGGATGATAGCGTCTTGATTCTAAAAAGTGGATGAGACAAGTCAGGTTCAGCATTATCATTACCCTTTGAGAAATTCAACATGGCAATGCCTTACAGGAAATCTAGATTAGGAAATTGCTTGCATATTTTAGAGTCGGCAATCAATTTAGCTTCATCAAGCAGCCGCATGGACTCTTTGTTTGCGATTTCAAAGTCTAGAGTAGAGCTTGCCAGGTGAGCCGCATCTATTATGACGCCGCTTATGAGTAGTGATAGCTCGCCAAGTTGAAAATCAAGCATCGGCATCAGAGAAAGCATCCTTGACCTGATTACCCGGACAATTGATATCGTAGGAGCCATCAGGGTGGGCACATTTCCCAGTCCCACGACAGAATCAATGCTTCGCCTTACCTGCCTGAGCGATTCTATTGCATAAGAGATTTCAAGTTCATGTCTGACTTCTTTTTCAAGCGTCTTTGATGATTCCACCATATTGTCGGACTGCCTGTAAAGGGTCAGGTTATACCTGTTAAGGCTCAATCTATTTTGTACCAAGATTTCAAGTGTTTCATCTACAATCTTGGCTGCATAGTCTAGCCGGGGTTTTATTGTGCTTGCGCGTACAATTTGATTTTTTGTCTTGTCTTCTATTATCCATTTTGATTGAGTTGCCATTTTCAACTACAGGATCAAATCCAGATATATCAAATCCATGTTACGGCAACTCGTGTAACCACAGTAACGCAGCTGCTAGGTACAGCTTAGTATTTTTTCTAGCCTTTGTTCAATGAATTTAGCTATTGAGTTTACCTTGCAAGTAAATGATTTTAGTCGATGGTCAAGGGGCAAGATTTAGCAGTAAGCTTGGAAGAATTTGGTCTAAGTAAATATGAAGCACAGGCCTATGTCACACTCATTACAAAGGGTACGATTTCCGCAAGCGAGCTTGCATATTATTCAAACTTGCCAAGAACCAAGGTCTATCCAACGTTGCTCAAGCTTGAAAAAAAGAAGATTACAATCATATCAAAAAGTAAACCAATAATGTGCACCGCAATTGCACCAGAAGATGCGTTTGATGAAATTATCCAAGAGCAAATAAACAGGGTAAATGCAATGAACAGCCTTACCACCAAGCTAAAACGACTCAGCGAAGACAGCAAAAAGGCAAGAGGTTCTGAAGAAAAAAGATACTTTCACCTTTCCCAGAATTACGTGTTCAAGCAATTCCAGTCCATGATAGATGGCTCCAAGACATCAATTCATGCAATAATTGATTCCTGGGGGCTAGGTCTTCTTGCCCAATGCAAAGAAGAGATACTGACCGCACTGAGAAGAAATATCGATATCAAGATAATAATTTCCTCAAATCTTGTTGGCACAGAAACATTCCACAGCCTGCCGGCAGGAATAAAACTCAAGACTGCAGAGGCTTCCCAAAATGTGATAACTTTTGATGATTCTGAGATTCTCATGATAAACAGCAGTAACGGCAAGGGCGCAATATTTCTGTCAACAGATGTTCTTGGAACAAACCAAGTCAAGATCTTCGAACAGGCTTGGAAAAATGGAATCAAGGTTAACAATTTATCAGACATGACAAAAGCTGATGCACAAGAAACCCTCAAGGTTATCCAACTGATAAACGAAAATGGCCTTGGGTTTGTCCTAAATTCCATGCTAAACTCAAAGACCAAAGGAATTGACATCTTGACTTTCCTTGAAAAAAATGGCCTTAACCTCCAGTCAAAGACACTTGATGACATAATTGCACTTGTAAATTCAACTCTGGACATCACATGTTCAGGCCATCTCAAATACGAATCACAAGGAAATCACTTTGTCATAGAATCCAAGGTCAACAGCGGCCATTCCATCCCGTGGGCACTCTTACTTGAAGGATATCTAAACAAGAAAGGAATCAAGACCAAGATGATTTACAACGATCATCAACAGACGGGTGAAAAGATACACATCAAGGTTGATTCCAAAATGGCGTTAGGCTAAGTTTCAAGCAAATCAAATTAAAATTCTAAAGTCTTCTTTTACGGTATTTAAGACCACGTGCGTGTTTGTTCTGCTGACAGACGGCAACCCCAAGAGGTATCTTGCAAACTTGCCAAGCTCGTCAGTGTCCTTGAACTTTCCAAGTATAATTGCGTCTGGAGAACCCGTAGTCTCGTAAACGCCATATATGTTTGGCAGTTTTGAGATCTTTTTTCCCATCTCTTCTAATTTTCCTCCCGATGACATTATCTCAATCAATGCAACAATTTGGGAACCCAGTTTGCTGTGATCAACTAGTATGGAATAGCCCTTGATTATCCCCTCTGATTCCATCTCCTTTATGCGGTTAAGAACAGTTCCTGGTGCAATGTTTAGCTCATCTGCCAGCTGGCGATACGAGCGCTTGGAATTTTTCAACAACTGCTCCAATATGCTCCTGTCCAGATCGTCAACTACCATACTATAATGCACATTTGTGCAATAATTAAGCATTTATTTGTTCATATGTATTCAAAACTCGGTATATCCCTATATTTATGAACAACGTATACGATACAATGTCAACATATGATTCGTCTGGAAAATCCCAAGAAAAGAAGCGCCATGATGGATACCTGCCAATAGCAGTTGCCATAATGCTGGCCTGCTGCTTTGCAGTCATATTTGGAATCAATGCAGAAGCTGGCGGATATGGTGGAGGAAGCAACCCTCTAGCTTTCTATGAAGGCGCAGGTGTAATGTCTGCTGGGGTTTTGATAGGCTACATAGTATTTGTCTTTAGAGCCACGTAGGAGAATCTGGGAAAGAATGGATACTTTCCCTTTCCAAATTTTGGATGTTCACACAATGTGCATTTGTTTTATTTCTGTACCGTTTGAAAAAAATCCAATCTAAGAATATGACTTGTGTACATAACACCATTTCCAAGAAAAATTTGGTAACGCGACCATAGTAGGATGCCCAGTTTTTTTAAAATGATTTGTTGCATGCCTTCCTATTGATGAATCACAACAACCTACATGACCACATGCCAGACAGAGTCGTAATTCGACCCAGTCCGTTCCTTCTTTTTCACACTCTTCACAGCCCTCAGTTTTAGGAGTGACATTTTCCCGTATGTCATTAAAATGTTCACAGGATTTTTTCATGAATCGTCAACTCCAAACAAGGCAAGAGAAAAATAATTTTTCTTGTCAGTCCAAATTTTTATTGGTTTGAACCCTGTCTTTTGAGCCATTCTTTTGATTTGTGGCATGGTATACTTGTATGAATATTCTGTATGAATCAATTCGCCTTTTCTGAATTTTAATAAAAGATCAATTTCAGATACAAAAACCTCATGTTTTATCTTTGATCTTAGGTACATTTCAATTCTTTTTTTTCTTTTATTGAAAATGGCCACATGCTCGAATTTGTCGTGATCAAAGGTTGCACCTAGTTCTCTATTAATGCGTGAGAGTAAATTTAGATTGAATTTTGCAGTAGACCCGTTTGAGTCATTATATGCATTTTCCAGGATTTTTTCATCTTTTACTAAATCAATGCCCAACAGGAACAAGTCACCTTGTCTCATAGAGGAATGAATTTTTTTAAGAAACTCGATTCCATTTTCTGAATCAAAATTGCCCAAACTAGAACCCAAAAATGCAACAAGTTTTCCCTTGGGGTCTAGATGCCTTATGAATTCTAATCCTGTTTCATATTGATCAATTATTCCAGTTATTTTCAAATTATCGTATTCATCATGTAAATTAATTGAGCTGTCTTTTAGTATGTTAGAGATATCAATTGGGTAATATTCTACGTCATTTTGTTTTGCATCTAAAATCTCGATTAGTTTTCGCGTTTTGATTGATGCGCCACTTCCTAATTCTACCAAGACATAGTCTGTAACAAGATACTTTGATAGTTCTGCTTTTATCGAGCTTAAAAGATCGATTTCTGTTCTTGTGAGATAGTATTCAGGCAAACTACAAATCTTTTCAAATAGATTGGAGCCTGCAGTGTCATAGAAAAACTTGGGATGAATGAATTTCTTTTTTTGCGATAGGCTGTATGAAATTTCTTTGCCAATTGTAGAATTTGTAATAGTCTTTGGTTTAAAGTAACAAAACCTTGGAGTTACTGCAATTTTTTCATAGCTTTGAATCTCTAGTTTTTGTTTTGTGTTTGTCATCATAGATCCTCCACACATCTAAATCCTGCAAACATCCATCTTTCATCCGGTTTGAAGAAATTCCTATAGCTGCATCTGACTGAATATTTCGGGGTGGCAAAGGAGGAACCGCGGAGTACCTTTTGATTTGCAAACCATTTGTCATTGTATTCAGCAAAACCAGATTTGAATCCCGGATAACCTACAAAGTCTGATGATGTCCATTCCCACATGTCGCCCATCATCTGTTGTACTCCATAGTGACTTTTTCCCAACGGATAAGAGCCTATTTGTGAGGGCGCCCACAGGTATGATTCTAAAAGATTTGCATGCTCATCTGTCGGAGATTCATTTCCCCACGGATAGATCGTTTTTTTCTGTTTATCCTCATTCCAGCAAGCTGCCTTTTCCCATTCTGCTTCTGTGGGCAGCCTCTTTTTTGCCCATTTACAGTATGCATCAGCCTCGTAATAGCTAACATTGCAAATTGGTTCATTGGGATTTAGCTTTTGTTTTCCCCTAAAGTCGTGTCTTATCCAATTTCCATTTTCTTTTTCCCAGTATAATGGAGATTTCCAGTTGTTCTTCCTTACAGTATCCCAGCCATCTGCAAGCCAAAATCTAAAGTCTTCATAACCTCCACCTTCGACAAATTTTAGATAGTCTGCATTAGTTACTGGAAATGCGTCAACAGAATACGGGTTTAGGTATACTTTGTGTTCTGGGCGCTCTATATCATAACTAAAATCAGAACCATTGTATCCCATTTCGTAGATGCCACCTAAAATTTTAATTGATTTTTTTTCTACTTGAGGCGGTTTTGGTAATGGGTTTTGTTTTATTATCCGATATGTACTAGCCAGTAGATGTTGTATATCATATACTAAAAGTTCTTGGTGTTGACATTCATGATTAAATGCCATTTTAAAAAGATAAATCTCATTTTTACCAATTTGTGATTTTTTAAGAAATTCCTCAACTCTATTATTTATTATGTCAAAATATTGCAGAGTTTCATCAACAGTTGGTCTTGATAAAATCCCACGTTTTGCCTTTTCATGAGGTTCTCCAAATGCCTGATAGTATGAATTTAGAACTTTGGAAAACTCTTGAGAATAAAATTCATATTTTTGATCTATTTTATTCATTATTACCTCATAGAACCAGCTAACATGGCCCAAATGCCATTTTGGCGGACTCGTAAATACAGCAGTCTGGACTACAAAATCATCCTTTTCTAACGTTTTAACAAGTTCTAGAGTTTGAGATCTTATATTTTTGAACTGGTCTATATGTTGTGTAATTTCCAAAAAATTTTCTTGTTTTACAGTCATACAAATTATATAAAAAAACGATATATTAATGATCCTCTAAATTTTATTCAAATTATTTTTTTTATAGAACAAAACACAACAGAATTGATCAGCAAAAAGACATAAAGTTGCACAAGATTTAACAAATTTCTAAAACTGATCCTAGTTTTATTAATATCAATTTTTGAATTCTAAAAGATTTCCATGATGAATAATCAAATATACCTTTGCGCGATGTAATATTTCAGGCATGACATCAGAAGAGCACCAAAAGATGCTAAACTCCCTAGCAAATTCTTTGGAATCTCAGGGAATAAAGATAACACATATCGACATAGCAGAGACCCCTGAATATTTTGATGAAAAATACAGAAAGCTTCCAAAGCCAGATGAGAGAGACGGCCAGATACCAGATTTGGAAGGCATGAAGGGAGCATTGAGACATTTGGGAGAAGTAAAAACAAGCATCAAAGACGACCCCAACATAGATGCACAACTCAAGGCTTTTACAAATAGAGAGATGAACGGTAAAGACATTCCCCTTCACATAGTGGTACCAAAAGAGCTCAAAAAGCAGATGGAGGGCAAATTGTACAAAAGGGGGCTATATGACAAATACAAAAAAGGCACAATCAAGATATGGTCATGAATCATATCAACAACGTCAAAAAACATCTTTTACAAAACAATTTTTCCGACTAACAGAATCTACCTTTATAAAATCACCAAGTTACCATTCATTTATCAATGCAGATTTCAAGTGAGTTTGATCCAAAAAAGGTAGAAGAAGAAGTAAAACGCCAGATAGCAGATATCGATTTAGAAAAATTAATTTTCGAGTCTCCAAATAAAACAAAAAAGATTGCCTTCATAGAAGGTCCGCCCACCATGAACGGCATACCACATGCAGGCCACCTTCGCGGCAGAATAATGAAAGACTTGTGGTACAGGTACATGACCCTGCGAGGTTACAAGGTTATTTTTAATGCAGGATGGGATACACAAGGTCTCCCAGTTGAGCTACAGGCCGAAAAAGAACTTGGCATTGTAGGAAGCAAGTCCCAAGTCATAGAATCTGCAGGAATTGAAAAAATTGTTTTAGAATGCAAAAAAATTGTGCACAGGTTCAACGAAAAGTGGGTCGAGTCTGACAAGTTGCTTGGAATGGCATTTAATCAAAAAAATGCCTACTGGACATACAAGGACGAATACATCGAGCGTGAATGGAAGTACCTGAAAAAAGCCCATGAAAACGGAATTCTTTCAGAGGCCTACAAGGTTGTAGCATATTGTCCAAGCTGCCAGACATCATTGAGTCATGCAGAGGTAAACCAAGGATATGACACAGTACAAGACCCATCATTATACTACAAGGTAAAATTGCGCGACGAGGATCTGTATCTTATTGTCTGGACCACCATGCCGTTTACTCTGGTTACCGATACAATGGTTGGAGTAAATCCAGACGAAGACTACACTCATGTCAAGATGGGCGATGAGACATGGCTTGTCGGCAAAAGTCGCCTAGAGGAATTCATGAAGGAGGCACGGGTGGAGGACTATACAGTTGTCAAGCAAGTAAAAGGCTCTACCCTTGAGGGAAAAAAATACATCCACCCGCTTTTAGATGAGATACCCGGACTCAAGGAACGTGCAGTACTTGATAACTTCCACACTGTAGTGTCAGAAAATTTTGTAGATATACAGACAGGAAGCGGACTTGTCCACCTGTCACCTGCAAACGGAGAAGAGGACTTTGAGATTGCAACAAGAAGAAAGATACCAATATTCAACCCAATAAATGATGAGGCAAAATTTACAAAAGATGCCGGAGTTTATTCAGGCCTTTTTGTAAGAGATGCAGATGACAAGATAGTCAGTTCAGTCAAGGAAAAAAACGCCCTTGTAAGAATTGGAAAGATAAAACACCAGTACCCATTATGTTGGAGGTCCCAGCACAAATTGCTCTGGCTTGCAAGGCGGGGATTTTTTTATTTTCTTGACAGGCTTGGGGACAAGGCAGTACAGGCAGCAGAAAGTGTAGAATATTTTTTCGAGCCTCCAAGAAATAGATTTGTAGAGATAATCAAGGACAAACATCCATGGTGCATCTCCAGGGAGCGCGTCTGGGGTTGTCCACTGCCTCTTTGGAATTGTAAAAATTGCGGCAACCAAAAGTGGTTCTTCTCAAGAGATGAGATTGTAAAGACAGCAAAAGATCTTCCCGATGGCCCAAACTTTGAGCTGCACAGGCCATGGATAGACAAGATTACAATAAAGTGCGACAAGTGTGACTCTAAAATGGAAAGAGAACAGTTTGTCCTTGATACTTGGCACAACAGTGGAGCCGCGCCATATGCGTCACTGACTGATTCAGATTACAGCCAATACATCCCTGCCACGTTTCTTACTGAAGGCATAGACCAGACAAGAGGATGGGCATATACGCTCTTGATTGAAAATGTCATATTCAACAACGCCCCCATCTCGCCATTCAAGTCATTTCTATTCCAGGGACACGTGCTTGACAAAAATGGCAACAAAATGAGCAAGAGCCAGGGCAACGTACTAGATGCAATTGAGCTGTTAAACAAATATTCTGTAGATTTGATTCGGCTGTATTTCATATGGAAATCAAGCCCAATCGAGCCCCTCAACTTTAGTACAGACGAGCTTGTCTCAAGGCCCTACCAGATTCTCAGCACATTGTATCACTTGCACATTTACCTCAAGCAAAACAGCGAATATGACAAGTACGACAAGACCTTCACTATACAATGGGCAAAAGACAAGAATCTCTTAAAGGAATCAGAGATTTGGATATTATCAAAACTTCAGAGACTAATTTCATCAGTGATAGAGTCGCAAGACCGGTGCAGGTTTCACGAGGCAGCAAGAGCAATTGATGATTTTGTCATAAATATCGTAAGTCAAGTGTACATTCCAATTACCAGGGAAGAGTTGTGGACAGAGGACGAATCTGCAAGAGACAGAAGGCTTGCCATCTATGCAACACTTCACGAGATCTTGAAAACACTTGATGTCTTGATTCATCCGATCTGTCCATTTACAACCCAATACCTATACACGTCCATGTTTTCTGAAAAAAGCAATATACTGTTAGAAGACTTTCCGTCCCCGCAACAATCACTAATCAATGAAACAATCGAAGAGTCATTTGACTTGATGAAAGAAACAGTATCTGTTTCTGCAGCTGCAAGGATGAAGGGAAAATTAAAACGCAGATGGCCACTAAATGAAGCAATCATTTGTGTTGAGCCTTCCCAAAAACAAAAACTAGAATCACTGTCAGACTTGTTGATATCTCAACTCAACGTAGAAAAATATCAGATAATAGAGTTGCCAAAGTCAGAGGGGCTGGAACTTTTATCAAATCTGATGAAATCCAAATTACCCACAGTTCCAAAAATAGAACTGGAGAGAAAAAGGATAGGGCCAAAAGCAAAGCAAGACATGGGAAAACTTGTAGCAAGGTTTTCAGAAACTTTGCCTGGTACAATTGTAGATGGATTACTGCAAAGTGGAACCTATACCTTTGACCTTGGGAGCAACAAAATTGAACTAGATAAAGACGATTTCACAGTAGACTTTGCAGAGCAGGAAGGCTATGCAATGGCAAGACATGAATCACTCATAGTTTTCATCAGCACGACACGAAATCGTGAGATGATGGCACGTGGGCTGGTTCGAGACATTGCAAGACGACTCCAGGTGCTACGAAAGGAGCGCGGATACAATCCAACCGATGTTCTTGATTCTGCCTACATATTGGGCCTTGACGATGACTTGCTTGCCATGGTCAAAGAAAAACAGTCCGAGCTTGCCTTTCTTGTAAGGGCAAAAAGGATCGAGTTTTCAAACAAGGCCAAAAGCTACAAGGACGAGGATCTGGATGGTCAAAAGATCCAAATCTCAATTGAATAATGTGTTAGCTATTCAATTAAATAATTAAACCGAGATTAGTTCTCATGCCAAAACAGATAACACTTGATGGCTGGTTACTATCCCATTTTCAGATATTGTTAAAGCGGGGATCTGCCCATGTGGCAAGAACAAAGATTCCCATTGTCCTGTATAGAAACACAATGGAAGAGGAAGGAGAGGCATACCAGGAGGCGGTTTGCACGCTAACTGAGGATTACGTAATAATCCAAGTATTGACCTCCGGAGGGGGCATACCGCCAAGTTTCCAGCAGCAGCTTGTTTTTACCACAGAGGCGTTTCCCGGATGGCTCGTAAAGAAGAGCCGGGATCTTTTGCTTTCTTGCGTAGATTTGCTAGAAAGCCAATTCAGTTAGATGTAAAAAATAACAAAGCGGGATCGTCTTGGAGAGTATCTCCAAGGGCGTCCTACTTTGGTAAGAATCTGCAACTTACAGTATCACTACAACGTATCTATTCAAAAGATTGTGTTCGTTCATTGTGAAACGTCACTTTTTGACGGTTGCAAATAATTGCTAAAAGTTGTTTTATTCTAATGAGCTGCCATGGGCTTCTACCAAGGCCAATGTCTTTTCTACGATATAATCCTGGTTTGCGTCAGGCTCTGTGCTCATCAATATAAGGTTTGTAACCATAAAATGAAAAGTAATCATCTTGACTTTCGGATACTGGGTAATTGAGAATATTGGCTCGCCTAATTTTTCCACCATATACCTGCGCATAGAGGCCCTGACTACCTCAGTCTTTACTGAGACCATATTTTCATCATCAGTAAAGTAGCTCTCCACGTTTTTTTGCAATCTATATGATACGCGTTCGTCAAGATACACACATACATAACGAATTTTTTCATCTATTGAAAGTACCAGATCACAGAAATCGTCTGCTTTCATGTATTCAACCCAGCATTTCAATGGTGCCTGTTTTATAATAAGATAGAGCATGAATTGTAGATTTCCTAGTTTCGTCTCACCTAAAGAAACATCCTACATAGTGTATAATTGAAAATGTTTTGGAGTGTGACCGAGTGTTCTGGTGAACACTCTCTTGCCTGGTCCTTTACTCCAAAACGTTTCTAACATCAAAAAACATATTTTTAACTCTCATTATCACAAAATTCCAATCGTATGATACATGTCAACAAAATTGTGACTAGCACACATTACAAAAGTTAGACAATGTATTGCCATGTATCTTCCAACACCAGAAAAACATCAAAAGACTTGACAGTCAAAAACAGATGCTTACATGATAAAGTACAAAACATTATCTTAGATTTGCACGGTATCACTGACGATGTGCAACATAGGGATTATAAAGACCATGAAAATGAAAATCTTCCATGCGCTTACTTGAGTACCAAGCTAAAGCATTGTTTTCAGATTATGGAATTCCAATTCCTCAAGGACTGACATCTACCACAATTGAGCAAGGTAGAAAAGACGCAGCACAACTTGGCTTTCCATTTGTTATCAAGGCTCAGATGGCAGTTGGTGGAAGAGGAAAGGCCGGTGCCATTCAAAAGTGTCACAATGCAGACGAGTTGGAGCTAAAGTACCCAGAGATAATGCAAAAGGTCGTCAAGGGAGAAAAAACAAGAGCCATTCTACTTGAAAAAATGGCAGATATCAAAAAAGAACTTTACCTTTCATTGTTTTTGAATCGAAGCAAGAGATGCTATACAATAATAGCTTCATCAGAGGGCGGAGTAGAGATAGAGGCAGTCAAGAACCAGATAATACATGAAGTAGGATTAGGAAATGTTGACACAAAAACTGCAGAACAAGTTGGCAGTGAAATGGGCTTGAAAGACAAGGCGTTAACACAGTTTGTAGACATTCTTCAAAAGTTATCCAAAATCACAGTAGAGAAAGAAGCAGAGTTGGCAGAAATCAATCCGCTCGCAGTTTTAAAAGATGACTCGCTTGTTGCCCTTGATGGTAAAATGATAATTGATGACAATTCCATGTTCAGACATGACGAATTACGCAAGTTTCAAGAAGTCTCCGAGCTTGAGGAGCGGGCTGAGAAGAGCGGTTTCTCACTAGTTGAGCTTGACGGAAACATTGCAGTTGTAGGCAACGGAGCAGGCTTGGTCATGTCCACACTAGATATGTTATCAGACAACGGAGGCAAGCCAGCATGTTTTCTTGATGTAGGAGGAGGTGCAACAACAGATACGGTATATGAAGCACTTACACTAATCAGCAAGATGAAAAAAGTTAGAGGAATACTAGTAAATCTTTACGGCGGAATTGTAAAAACTACAACAGTTGCCACTGCATTTATCAAAGCATATGACAACAAGTTGATCGACATGCCAGTCTTTGCAAGAATGTCTGGTGCAGAGGCTGACAAGTCAAAAGAGATGCTAAAGGGTTCAAGAACAAAAATGTCTGACACAATCGAAGAAGCGATAAATGCTGCTGTAATGGAGGTAAATAAAAATGGCTAATCTTTTTGATTTACTAATAGGCAAGGAAGGGGACAAGGACTATAAGAAAAAATCTGTCATCGTTCAAGGAATTACAGGAAAATTTGGATCCTTACACACTCAACAAATGCTGGCATATGGCACAAACATAGTTGCCGGAGTTACACCAGGAAAAGGCGGACAGAACTTTGAGGGAGTACCAATTTACGAAAACGTACAGGATGCAGTCAATGCAACTGGCGCAAAAATTTCAATAATCTTTGTTCCGGCAAAGTTTTTCCTAAACGCAGCAGTTGAGGCTTTGGAAGCAGGCATCAAACTGCTAATTGCAATTCCAGAACACGTACCAGTAAAAGACGCATTGACCATAGTAGAGTTATCAAAAAAGAAGGATGCAATGGTTGTAGGGCCAAACACACCAGGCGTGATAATACCCGGAGTCATCAAGATTGGGATCATGCCAGCATCACCATTCAAGCCAGGGAGAATTGCAGTGCTTTCACGAAGCGGCACCCTAATGTACGAAGTATCCCACAACCTTTCACTTGCAAACTTTGGCCAGAGCGTCTGCTTTGGAATAGGTGGAGACCCAATCAATGGAGCTCCTCTGATACAAGCATTTGATGCAATCCGAGATGGAGCCAACATAGACGGCGTAGTTGTCGTAGGAGAGATAGGTGGCGATGCAGAAGAGATGTTAGCGCAACATATCATTGATACTAAATTTGATAAACCAGTGGTAGCATACATTGCAGGACGTGCAGCTCCAAAAGAGAAGAAGATGGGACATGCAGGTGCCATAATCTATGGAACATATGGTTCAGCAGAATCCAAGGTATCCACGTATGCCAAGGCAAACGTACCAGTTGCCAAAAGGCCAGCCGAAGTACCTATGCTGCTTGC
Source organism: Nitrosotalea sp. (assembly GCA_050749105.1). Taxonomy (GTDB): domain Archaea; phylum Thermoproteota; class Nitrososphaeria; order Nitrososphaerales; family Nitrosopumilaceae; genus Nitrosotalea. The sequence continues at coordinate 23,341 of JBOGQT010000039.1, forward strand.
AGGTAAGCTAAAAGGTACAAACAAATAGCCGGTAAATAGGAGAAAAATAGAAATGCCGATTACAGATCCGCTAAAAAAACAGATTGCTCAGAAGGCAAAACTTTACTTTAAGGTCTGCTTTTCATGCGGTGCCAAAAATTCCATGGCAGCTACAAGATGTCGCAAGTGTCACAATCCTTACCTTAGGCTAAAGAACAGAACGCTTGGCATAAAGAAGTAATCAGTGACATCCACAATCATTATCATCTGATATCATTCTAAATTTATTGCTGGCTTCAAATTTTGATTTTTGGTAGTGAGCAATGTTGAGTATTCTATCAATTACTGACTGTTCAGCAGTTTCACGTGTAAGCAGAGCTTCGACTTCATTGACATTGTAAGTATCACCGTTTTCCAATATTTTTTTGAAGGTTGACTTGGCAAGATCTTCGTCTTGAGGCACAAGAGATTTTGCATTTGTTGCCAAGATTTGAAGTTGGTTTAGTAGCAAGAGAGATTCGCTTTTCATGATTTATTTTTTGCTTTGTATACTACTATAAGAATTTTCAGAAAAACAGAACTGATTATTTTATTCAAGCAAGGAACTCTTGATATATAGGCAATGACAAATTTAGCTGAAGGAACTTGCTCATAATTAACTTGAAAAATTATGAAGAGATTTCAGATTCAAATTCACTGAGACTGGCAAAGGCAGCTTCAAAGATTGCCAAAAAATACAAAACGAGAATTGTTGTGTGTCCTCCAAGCCATCTAATATCAGAGATGGCAAAGCTTCCAGTTACAGTGTTTTCTCAACATGTCGATACTGCAAAGGTTGGAAGCACTACAGGTTTTGCCGTTCCAGAGATGTTAAAAAAATCCAAGGTCAAAGGTTCCCTAATTAACCACAGCGAACACAGAATATCAGCACAAGAAATTGAGGAGCTTGTTTCAAGGCTAAAGGGCTTGAAAATGGTATCTGTCGTATGCGTAAAGGACGTAAACGAGGCTGGAAAATATGCAAAGCTAGAACCTGACTATATTGCAATAGAGCCGCCAGAACTCATAGGAAGTGGCAAAGCGGTGTCAAAAGAAAGACCAGAGGTTGTCACAGACTCGGTAAAAGCAGTAAAAAAGGCAAAAAATTCTACACGCCTGCTCTGCGGTGCAGGCATTGTGTCAGGAGATGACGTCACAAAAGCTCTTGAGCTTGGAGCAGATGGCATTTTGGTGGCAAGTGGCATAGTCAAGGCAAAAAACTGGGAAAAGGCAATAGAAGAATTTGCGTTGGCATTCACAAAGACTTGACAAATTTCATATCCTACTATAACAGAACCCTTGTGTGAAGTCTGTCTATTTTTTTAGCGAAGGCGACGGCAAGAACAAGAAATTGTTTGGCGGCAAGGGTGCAGGCCTTATGGAGATGACAAGGCTTGGGCTTTCAGTGCCACCGGGTTTTACAATCACAACAGAAGTTTGCACGAAATACTATAGCAACAACAAGAGATTGCCAAAAAACCTCATGTCAGAGGTAAAAAGAAACATAAAAAAAATTGAGAGAAAGACAGGCAAGAAATTAGGTTTTGAGAAAAATCCCCTACTAGTGTCTGTCAGATCAGGTGCCGCAACATCAATGCCTGGCATGATGGATACGATTCTTAACTTGGGATTAAACGATAAGACCGTCCTGGGGCTTGCCAGTTCAAGCAAAAATTCAAGATTTGCATGGGATTCCTATCGAAGATTTGTCCAGTTGTTTGGCAAAGTAGTCTTTGGTGTAGATGACAAGAAATTTGACAATATACTTTATGATACAAAAAAAGAACAGAACATACAACAAGATTACGAGCTAAATGAAGAATCATTAAGAAAGATAGTATCAAAATACAAAACAATATGTCAAGAACACACTGGAAAGCAATTTCCTGAAGACCCATACAAGCAACTCGAGCTTGCAATAGAGGCAGTTTTCAAAAGCTGGATGGGTGAAAGGGCAGTTGTATACAGAGAAAAATACAAGATTTCAAAAGATGTCGCAAATGGAACCGCGGTAAGCATAGTAACAATGGTATTTGGCAACATGGGAAATGATAGTGCCACAGGAGTAGTCTTTACGCGAGATCCTTCAGATGGCGCAAAAAAGATCTTTGGGGAATATCTTGTCAATGCCCAAGGAGAGGATGTAGTAGCTGGCATCAGAACTCCGCAGCAAATAGACCATTTGGCAAAAGACTTGCCTTTGACATACAAGCAACTGCTAAAAACATGTGACAAACTTGAAAGACATTTCAAGGAGCCTCAAGACATAGAGTTTACTGTCGAAAGAGGCAAGTTCTACTTATTGCAGACCCGCTCTGCCAAGATGAATGCCATTTCAATGATTCGAACATCGGTTTCAATGGTAAAAGAAAAAATGATAACAAAGGAGAGAGCAATACTTCGACTTCACCCAGAGGATCTTGACCAAATATTACACAGAACAATTGACATGGAGGCAACAAAAAGATTCAATCCCGTAACAAAAGGCATACCAGCGTCACCAGGTGCAGCGTCTGGAATTGTTATTTTTGATGTCAAGCAAGCCGCAAGCGTGGGCGAGAGTGGAACTCGAGTCATACTTGTCAGAGAGGAAACAAAACCAGAAGATGTTCCGGCATTTTTCTCGTCAGCTGGAATACTTACAAGCAGAGGGGGAAAGACGTCTCATGCGGCAGTGGTTGCAAGAGGCATGGGAAAGCCATGCATTGTTGGCTGTTCTGATATTCGAATTGACTATACTGCAAAACAGTTTCTTGCAGACGGAAAAACAATCTTGGAAGGCGATATGATAACAATTGATGGCAGTACAGGAAGCGTGTATACAGGCGAGATACCAACTATTGAGCCAAAACTAACAGATGACTTTAGAACCATACTAGAGTGGTCTGAAAAATTCAAAACACTTGGCATACGAGCAAATGCTGACACCCCACAGGCTGCAAAACTTGCACGCTCGTATGGAGCCAAAGGAATAGGGTTGTGTAGAACAGAGAGGATGTTCAATGCGCAAGACAGGTTGTCGGTTTTTGTCGAGATGATAATGTCAAAGACAACAGAGCAAAGAAAAGCAGTCTTGGAAAAACTGCGCATATTACAAAAACAAGACTTTAAGGAAATTCTTGCCATAATGCAAGGATATCATGTTACAATCAGGCTCTTAGACCCACCATTACACGAATTTCTTCCAAACATCGAAGTGCTTATCAACAAAATTCATTTGTTAGAAAAACAAGGAAATTCAAGCGAGATTGCCTTGACTCAGAAATTTCTTGAAAGGGCAAAAGATCTTGCCGAAATAAATCCAATGATGGGACATCGTGGAGTACGGGTCGGTATAACATACCCAGAAATATATGAGATGCAGATAAGGGCAATCTGTGAAGCATCTGCTGAGCTTGCAAAAGAAAATGTAAATGTCCATCCGCAGATAATGATACCACAAGTAGGAAACGTAACAGAACTAGTGTATATCAAAAAAATGTATGATTCCATAAAATCCGATGTAGAATCAAAAGAAAAGGTCAAGCTACGGATGAATTTTGGCACCATGATGGAAGTTGTAAGGGCATGCCTGACAGCAGACGAGATTGCACCAACTGCCGAGTTCTTTAGTTTTGGAACAAACGATCTCACCCAAGCAGTATTTAGCTTTAGCAGAGAAGATGCAGAAGGCAAGTTTCTTTCCCAGTATTTTGAAAATGAGATAATGGTAGAAAATCCATTCCAGTCCCTTGATGTAAATGGAGTTGGAAGCCTCATGAAGATTGCAATATCAAAGGGCAGAAGTGTCAAGCATGGTCTTGAGATAGGCGTTTGCGGAGAACACGGAGGCGACCCGCGCTCAATCAAGTTTTGCAACACTGCAGGATTGACATATGTTAGTGCTTCTGCACATAGAGTTCCAATAGCAATACTAGCAGCTGCACAGGCATCCCTTGAAAACAAGACCAAGCACTCAAAGAGAAAAATCAGCCGAGACAGGTAAAGTAAAGAAGTATGTTCAATTCAAACAGACTTGTGCATAATACTTCTTGTGTCTTATTGCTAGACAATGAACTTGGGTTCAAGACACCGAACTCGCCGTGGAGTCATGGGTATAGAAGCTGCAATTGTCATGATTGCATTTGTAATAGTAGCAGCAGCTTTGGCATTTGTTGTTCTCAACATGGGTTTTTCAACCACACAAAAGGCCAAGACTGCAATAGTTTCTAGTTATACTGAAGCAAGCAGTGCCATTGAGGTCTCAGGTACAATCACAGGCATTGGAGATGTGAGTACAGGAGCACTAAATGCCACCATAATACCACTCAAAGTTGCAAGCGGAGGAGGTTCGGTCAACCTAAACCCGAATCAGACCAGTATTGCGTACTATAGTAATACGGTGCGATACGACAACATATATGCAAACCATTGTGTTCTGACATCTGGTACTTTCAATACTGTAGTTGCAGCACTTGATCATGCAGTGGCATCAACATGCATTGACGCGGTACCTATATCAGGCTCTAATGAAACTGTAGATGCACCAAGTACAACACAAGCTGTAATCTACTGGGATCTTTCAACCACCACACCCAACGGCATACTTGGAGAAGCTCAACATGCAAACTTGGTTGTCGTATACAAGAGTGCTGATAGACCACAAGTATTTGACAACATCAAGGTAGAGGTCATCGTACCAACCGGTTCAGCGTTAACCGTAGAAAGACAAGTTCCATCAATTACGACAAACATAGTCGACCTTGGATAGGCGTATAGTCTTCACATAAAATGAACAAAAGTATCTAAACAGGGCCAATACTGAAATAGCGAACACTGGTATTTCATTCTACGACATGTTACCCAGACTTGAATCAATAAAACAAGCAAGATTGAAGATTGGACTGACACAGCAAAAGTTGGCTTCGCTTACAGGAGTCAGCACTTCCATGATAAACCAAATAGAATCAGGAAGATGCCAGCCAAGCTATGCAACTGCAAGAAAGATATTCGAGGTTTTGTGGTCACTTGAAAGCCAATCAGCAATGAAGGCAGGCGACGTTTGCAGCAAAGAAATTGTAAAACTAAAGACAAGCGATACACTGCATGACGCAATAAAAAAAATGCAGGATATGTCCATCAGTCAAGTTCCTGTTTTTGACGGAAATGAAGTGGTGGGCGTGATAACAGAAGATGGCATTGTAAAGCACCTAATTGATAATGATGAAACACAGAGAAAAAAGATAAGACTCTCAGAGAAAATGGATCCCCGTCCCCCCATCGTAGATTATGATACGCCCGTCAAGACGCTAGTATCTCTTATACGATACTCAAAATGTGTCCTTGTCTCAAAACAAAGCAAGATTGTTGGGATAATTACCGCTTCTGATACACTAAAGATAATAGAATAAAGATTATTTTGGATGCGAGCAGAGCTCGGTTAAAACACCGTGCAGCGATTTTGGATGAATAAAAGTAATCTTTGTTCCACGTGAACCAGGCCTTATCTCTCCAAGAAATCTCACCCCAGTTGCTTTCATCCTGTCAACCTGGCCCTCTATCTCCTCGGTTTCAAGTGCAATATGATGCAGTCCTTCACCACGCGTTTCAAGAAATTTCTTGATAGGGCTTGTGTCCTTTGTTGCCTCCATCAATTCAATTCTTGAATTGTTTAGATGAAGTATTGCCACTCTCACTCCTTCAGTTTCTACCATTTCAAATTCAACTTCTTTTACCCCAAGTGCGTTTTGATATTCTTTTACCGCATCATCAAGATTGTTAACTGCTATTGCAATGTGGTCTAGTTTCATTCTAGAATGACTCCTTTGCCTGGTAGATACCAAAAACTTCTCTAAAGGTATTGCTTATCTCTCCCAGTGTTGCATAGCTTCTCACCGAGTCCAAGATGTACGGCATCAAGTTTTCTTCTTTTTCAGCAGCACTTTTCATCTTGGAAAGAGCAGATTCTGTCTTTTTGTTATCCCGAGTGCTGCGTATCTCTTTTAGATTCTGAATCTGTTGAACCTGAATGCTGCCATCAATCTTCATTATCTCAGGCTGTTCTTCAGCAGAATCTGTAAACTTGTTTACCCCTACAATAACTCTCTCGTTGCTGTCTATCTCTTTTTTTAGCCTGTATGCGTTTTGTCGTATTTCAGACTGGAAGAATCCTTTCTCAATTCCAGCCAGCGAGCCGCCCATCCTGTCAATTCTCTTGAGGTACTTTAATGCCTCCTCTTCAATTTTGTCAGTTAGGGCTTCAACATAGTACGAGCCTGCAAGCGGGTCCACAGTCTTTGTGATTCCGCTTTCATGGCCCACAATCTGTTGTGTTCTCAAGGCAATCTTTACTGCAGCTTCGGTTGGTAACGCCAAAGCTTCGTCTTTTGAGTTGGTGTGAAGTGACTGACACCCTCCCAGAACTGCTGCCATTGATTGCACTGCAACTCGAACAATGTTGTTGTCAGGCTGTTGAGCAGTCAGTGATTCACCACTTGTCTGAACATGGAATTTGAGTTGCATTGATTTTTTGTCTTTGGAATGGAATCTGTCTTTTATTATCTTTGCATATATTCTTCGAGCAGCTCGAAACTTGGCAACTTCCTCTAGGAATTCACTGGTACAGCAGAAAAAGAACGAGAGCCTTGGCGCAAAGTCATCAATCTTCAGACCCCGATTAACACATGTATCAATGTACTCTATGGCGTTTGCAAGAGTAAAAGCAACTTCCTGTACTGCATTGCATCCGGCTTCCCTCATGTGATATCCTGATATTGATATAGGATACCATTGAGGAACTTTTTTTGAACAATATTCAATCATGTCGCCAATCAATCGCATGGACGGCCTTGGAGGATAGATGTAGGTATTTCTTGCAATGTACTCTTTGAGAATGTCGTTTTGCGTGGTACCTCGCAGTTGTTCGCTTTTTACTCCCTGCGATTCACCTGCCGCAATGTATAACGAAAGCAATGTCGAGGCTGTTGCGTTAATTGTCATAGACGTGCTCACCTTGTCAAGTGATATCCCGTTAAAGCACGTCATCATGTCCTTAAGCGATGTTATTGATACTCCTACTTTGCCTACTTCTCCCTCTGCATGTGGATCGTCTGCATCATATCCTATCTGCGTAGGCAAGTCAAATGCCATGCTCAGACCTGTCTGCCCTCTTTCAAGAAGATACTTGAATCTCTGATTTGTCTGGGCGGCAGTTCCAAAACCAGTATACTGCCTCATTGTCCAAAGCCTGTCCCTGTACATTCCAGGATGGATGCTTCTTGTAAACGGATATTTTCCTGGCTCTTCGGTTCTACTTTTTGATTTTACCTTCGAGTCATAAAAGCGCTTTACAGGAATGTTGGAATCGGTTTTGATTTTTATTTTAGGTATTGATTTATTGGTTCTCAATTTGTCTCACTTTACTAGTTTTGATATCTTGTCGGCAGCCTCAAAAGGATCAAGTGTCTTTTCTTGCACCTTCTTTAGATATTTAGCATAAGTACTGCTTGAATCAAGCATACAGTTCACTTTATTTTTAACATTATTTAAAACAATATCCCTCAATTCTGCGTCAAGTCTTGACTCTTCCTTTTGCTTCTTTGATTTTTTTCTTGATTCCATCAATTCTTGAAGCTTCTTTGCAAACTCGGATATTCCCTTGTTTGTTTTGGTTGAGGTCATCATGACTATCGGGTTGTTCTCAGACATGCCGATAAAATCCCTTACCGAGTCAAAGAGTTGGCTTGCGCCAGGCAAGTCGCTTTTGTTTATCAGATAAATGTCGCCAATCTCGGTAAGGCCTGCTTTTATTGTTTGAATATTGTCACCAGTGTTTGGATTGAATACTACTACAGTGATATCAACGACTTTGGATATGTCAACTTCTGTTTGTCCTGCACCAACACTTTCTATTATAATAGGATCAAATCCAGCAAACTCCAATACCCTCATGCTGTTTCTTAACGCCATCGATATAGCACCTGTCGCACCCCTTGACGCCATACTGCGGATATAGGTACCAGAGTCTGTTGACTCGGTCATGCGAACCCTGTCTCCCAAAATCGCGCCGCCAGTAATGTGGCTTGTCGGGTCTATTGCAAGAACAGCTGTCTTGTATCCTAGTTTATTGAGTGCCATGCTTGTCTTGTTTATCAGAGTACTCTTGCCAGACCCTGCAGGGCCGGTTATACCAATGGTAAGGGATTTTCCTGAGCCTTTGAAGATTTTTTTAATTAAATCTCTTGCTTCTTTTTCGTCATTTTCCACTATGGATATGGCTCGTGCAATGGCCCTTCTCTTGCCTTGCTTGATGTCTTTTACTAGATCCATATAGAACAACACGTACCACATCTACAATAAAATGTTGTTGCAATAATATCAAAATAATACTGGCATTTCAGAATTTTCCAATAAAGGTTTTAAGGCCCGTCCACGCTTTGAGAATCATGTCGCAGAAAACCCAGACAAAACGAATCAGAATACTGGTATCAAAGTTAGGACTGGATGGCCATGACAGGGGTGCACTGGTATTATGCAGGGCATTTAGAGACGCCGGCATGGAAGTCATCTATTCCGGGTTATTTGCCACACCTGAAAGGATTGCACAGATTGCAGAGGACGAGGATGTCAAGGTCATAGCATTGAGTCTGTTAAATGGAGCACACTTGACTCTGTTTCCAAGAGTTGTAAAGGCTCTCAAAGAAAAGGGAATCAAGGATGTACTTGTAATAGGTGGAGGTGTCATTCCGCATGATGACAAGGTTGAACTTGAAAAATCAGGCGTGCTTGGAAACTTTGGTCCTGGAACTCCACTGCCAACTATAATTGATTTTATCCAGTCAAATTTATCAAAGATTAAGAATTGAGAATTATTCTGTAGAATCTGGCCACATCATCTGGCGCATCTTCTTACCTACTTGTTCTACCTGATGCGCCTCAATCTCTTTCATGTATCTATCAAATGCGTTTTTACCATTTTTCCTGTAATCGCTTGTCCATTCTTGGTTAAACGTTCCATCCTGTATCATTTTCAGTGCCTTTTGCATCTTTGATTTAACTTCTTTATCCATCACCATCGGACCACGAGTTAGACCACCATATCTTGCAGTCTCACTGACCCTTCGGTACATTCCAGCTATTCCGTATCGCTGAATCATGTCTACAATCAATTTGAGTTCATGGAGTACCTCAAAGTAAGCTATTTCCGGTTGATATCCTGCTTCGACCAAGGTTTCAAATGCGTTCATTACCATAGATGCAGAACCACCGCAGAGATCTACTTGTTCTCCAAACCAGTCTGTCTCAACTTCTTCTTTGAAGGTTGTTTCTATCACTCCAGCTCTTGTGCTGCCTATTCCCTTTGCAATTGCAAGGGTTCTATCCCATGCCTTTTTTGTGTGATCTTGATAAACTGCAACAATTGACGGGGTTCCAAATCCTTGCTGGTATGTCTCTCTAACCTTTGAGCCAGGACCTTTTGGAGCTACCATGATTACATCAACATCTTTGGGTGGCGTAATCCAGCCCCAGTGTATTGCGGCAGCGTGAGAAAATGAGAGTGCTTTGCCTGCTTTCAAATATGGTGCAATCTCGTCTTTGTAAATTTGAGCCTGAACCATGTCAGGAATTAAGATATGGATAATGTCGGCTTTTTCACATGCATTTTGAACAGACATTACTTGGTGACCGTCTTCTTTTGCTTTCTTCCAGCTAGAGCCAGATTCCTTTAATCCAACAATTACATTAAGACCAGAATCCTTCATGTTGTTTGCCTGGGCATTACCTTGTATTCCATAACCAATGACAGCTATGGTTTCATTCTTTATCGAATCTAGATTTACATCGGAATCTTTCCAAGTCTTTGCCATGTTGGGCCTTAAAGATAATCGAAATAAAAACGTACGATATGCCACTAGCCACATTCAATAGACTAGTCTGAAATTCAAACTAAATGCATGGTAGAGAGTATATTACAGCATTGAAAAACTCGGATAATTTATGAAAAATCACAAAAAGCGATAATTTTTTCCATAGGCTTCAGAACCTGCAAGTTGCCTATTTTGAAATCTGGGTTTGCAGCGATAACGCATTTCTGGCTTTTGACTTCATCAGCGACGTACCAGAGTCACATGGAAATCGTGTCAAGGTTGGAAAAAAGTATAATCGTGTTAATTTTTAGCAAAACAGCATGTGAAATCAAGTCCAGTTTCTTTTAATCATTCAATATTTATCGCGTACCGTACAATTATTACAGATTTCCATAAAAGGAGAATTGAATATCAAAAGATACCTTAAATAGGAAATTCATCAAAGCATATAGTGTTGGGGGAAAAAGGAGAGGAGCTAAGTGCACTTGTAGTGGATGACAATCAAGAGATTTTGACTTTATTTATAGAACTTTTGAAATTAAAAAAATTTACAGTCATTGGCAAGGGAGAAAACGGTAAAGAGGCTGTAGAATTGTACAATAGCCTAAAGCCAGACATTACATTTCTGGATGTTTCCATGCCTAATGGAGACGGAATATATGCATTGGAACGTATTCGAGAAGTTTCCCCTAATGCAATAGTAATAATGGTCACATCTGATGTCTCCACTACAACTGCAGAACGATTGGAGCAGCTACGTGCGTCTGCCATAGTATACAAGCCATTTGACATAGAGGATATAGTAAAAATTGTCAAAAGATTACTGTCGGAAACAAATGTTGACCAATTGAAATTTTTCAATTAATTGCGTCCAGTTACAAAAAATTCAGCCAGACAGAGAGTCGTTTCAGATATATAAAAAATAGGAATAAAGTTGGTTACTAAAAATACAGCATGTGACTCTTGTTGTGTTATCCAAATTTGGAAAAAAGGTTTCTTTTCCCATCGAATGAAATTTTAGATCGCTAGCTAGATCGTAGAAAATTTTTAAATATAGGAATAATTTTGATTCAACGGGGAGAAAGTTGAGTTCTGAATTAACAATAGATGAAATGTGGCAAGTAATGCAAGAATATGGCATTGACCGTCAACTTTTAGAAGCTACCAATCCCAGCAAGGAATTGCTATTCAGATTGTATTCTGCAATCAAGCAAGTAAAAGACAAATCAGAATCACTTGAACAAGAGAACCTTGAATTTTTGAAGATAGATTCAATGCAATAACCCTGTCAAACATATACATCAGATAATTAAATTACCAATTCTTTTCCACATTTTACGCATCTAACAACAGTGTCTTCGGATTTTATCCTATCAAATTTTTTCGAGCCGCATTTAGGGCATATAGGGCAGGCCCGAGCTTTGTCCACGCATTTACTACATTGCATAGTACTTTATCAGTTTGCCCAAATACGATAGCCTTTATCAAATAGTTGACAATATGTATTAGGATGAAGGGAATCCATTTTTCCTCAGATGATGAGGAGGCAAGCCTTGAATATTTTTACACCATTGGCCTTGGCCATGCAAAACGTGGCAAGCCAAAAGATGCGCTGTTTTATTTCGACAAAATTCTTATTGTAAACCCCTCTCATCTCAATGCCTTGATTAGCAAGGGAAACACGTTAGGAAAACTTGGCAGGTATGATGAGGCAATCTCTACATACAATATAGTTTTGAAATCAAGGCCCAGTCATACAGTTTGTCTTTTAAACAAGGGACTTGCCCTGCATTATCTACAAAGATATGACGAGGCAATTTCATGCTATGACAAGATATTATCACAAGAGCCGGAACATGCCAGTACTTTATACCACAAGGCATGCAGTAAGGCAATTCAAGGAAACACTGAAGACACACTTGTATTGCTTGAACATGCCATAGTTTTAGATCCACAATATGCCACAAAAGCTAGCGCTGACAAGGATTTTGACAGTCTTCGAAATGATGAAAGATTCAAGGCACTTGTTGCCTAGAGCATTTCAATAGAAAAAAATACTGTCATGAAAAACAATGATATCATGAATGTAGGAATTATTGGCACGGGGTTGCTGGGTAAGGCAGTTGCAACACGTCTTCTTAACACAGGACACATGGTAACAATTTACAACAGGACAAAGGAAAAAGCAAGATCGCTTGAAACATTGGGTGCAGATATAGAAGAATCGCCAAAAAAAGTGGCAGAAAAATCAGAGCTTGTCATCACAATAGTAAAGGATGCCAGTGCCGTTGAATCCATATCATTTGGCAAGGACGGCATCATATTTGGAAAACACGAAAAACTTATTGTATCTGACATGAGCACAATCAATCCCATCGCGTCAAGAAAAATTGCAGAAAAATATTCACAGCATGGCATTTCAATGATTGACAGTCCAGTAATGGGTGGCCCTTTGCTTGCAGAAAAGGGACAGCTTGTGGTCATGATAGGGGGCAAAAAAGAGATCTACGAAAAATGTAAAACTGTTTTTGATTCCATTGGAGAGAAAACATTTTACCTTGGAGGCAATGGTGCAGCCGACGCAATGAAACTTGCAATGAACCTGCAGATCGCAATTTTGGCATTATCATTATCAGAAGGCATCTTGCTTTCAAAAAAGTCTGGCCTAGACCCTCTCCTTTTCTTAGAGGTCCTAAATTCTACATATTTTAAGACTGGAATGAGCAGCCTCAAGGGGCCAAAAATGGCAAAAGGAATCTTCGAGCCAAGCTTCTTTCTAAGTGTGATGCAAAAGGACCTCGATGAGATAAATTACACAGCAAAAGAGTTTAGGGCAAATTTACCTATTGCCAAACTTGCAAGTGAGTTGTATCAAAATGCAGTCAAGGAAGGGTTTGGAGACATGGACTATACTGGAATCATGGCATATTTGGAAAAGATCAACAAATCAGATACCTAGAGTTCTTCGGGCGGCTTTATTCTTCTAAAGTTTAGAAACAGTCCAACATCGTACACCAGCTTTAGCACACCGCCTATCACAAAAGGAGCAGACAAGAGTTGCCCAATTATCGCACCTGCAAGAGAGGGGCCAACTGCCTGGGCAACGTTTCGTGACGTATTGGTAATTCCGGCTGCTGCAACACGCTCGTTCTCTTTTACTACTGCCATCAGGTATGACTGGCGTGTTGGAACATCCATTTGAGATATACTCATTCTTGCAAGATACAGCCCAATAGCAAGTGGAAAACTTGGTGCAAATGCAATCAATATCAAAAGTATGTTAGATGGTATGTGAGTGTAGACCATTGTATTAACAAGACCAATCTTTGATGCAATCTTGCTAGCTAACAGATATGATAGTGCAGTAAGTATACCAGCTGCAGTAAATATGTAAGATAGTGTAGACAGGTCAGCTCCAAATTTTGTATAGAACCAAAACGCCACTATGCTTTGTATAACAAATCCCCCCGCAAAGGAATCAATGGCAAATAACGAGGACATTTTTTTTATGACGCTACGAGACTGTGGCGTGATATTACGAAATGATGACTTGGTTTCTTTGCTCTTGACTTTAATCTCAATCTTTGGGGATAATACAAGATAGATAATCAAGGCAATTAATGCACATATGGCATATGCAAGAAAAAGGACTTTGATTGAACTGATTTTATCCAGTCCAAATTGTTGCGAAAAAATATGTGGCAATCCCGCAAGGAGTACGCCGCCTGACATGGCAAATGTTCCAGCCATGTTATAGATAGCAAAAATGGAGGTTCGCCTCTTTTCGTCGTTTATAGTCTGCGGCAAAATTGCCTGCTCAAGGGACAAAAATGCCCCCACCTCCGACCCTGTTACATTAACTGTTCCAACAAGTGCAGCAGCAATTAATGCCACATAGTTATTTGTCGTGAAAAATATGCCAGCAGACACTGCCATCAATACCGCATAGATTATCAGAAATTTTCTTCTGCCTATCTTATCTGCATACGCACTTGAGACAAGATTAAAGATTATGCCGTTTACCAGTGTCGCAGTTAAAACTATACCAATTAGGATTTCGCTAAACCCAAGCAAATTCAGATAAATCGCTAAAACTACGCTTAGAAATCCATAGGAAAATGTTCTGACAACTCTTGCCCCAAGTATCAGTTTTCCATCGCGCGATACCCAGTCTAATGCCATTATTTCCCAAGATTTGATTTGTGCACTTGAATATCTGCGGCTTCTACTTTCTTAAAAAGTGGAGATGCCTGGCCTATAACATGGCCCTGCTTTATTGCCATCTCAGACATTGAACCCCAAGATTGTTCTGATATTTTTCCTGCCAAGTTTAGTTGTGACCATATCTTTTGTGATGACTCTGGCAAGAACGGATAAAGTGCCATGGCAATAGAATGTACTGCATTTACCGAGATGAATATGCAATTGTTTGTGCCATCCCCGCCCTTCCATGGCTCTTTTTTCTGGAAATACTGATTAAAGTATGCAGAAAACTCCAAGATCTTTTTGAGCGCCTTGTCTAGACTGTTCTCTTCCATCAATATCGTAATTTCATTTGCCAAGTTTTTTATCTTGTCTTGCGCTTCATTGTCTGCAGAATCAGGATTATCCATGGATGGCACAGTTCCACCCGTACTTTTTTTCGTAAATCCAAGTGCACGATTGACAAAGTTTCCAATGTTTCCTATGAGCTCAGAGTTTATCCTTGATGCAAACTCTTCCCAGTCAAAATTGAGGTCGTCCTGGCTGTATGGCGTTATCAGTGTCAGATAAAATCTAAGATAGTCTGCAGGATAGAGCAAAAGAAAGTCTCTCAGGCCGATATACCACTTGCGGCTCTTTGAGATCTTTTTTGACTGTAGCATGAGATGCCCCCTGGTTGGTACATAGTCTGGTAGCTTGAACTCTTTTTTTATTCCGATTCTCATTGCAGGCAAAAACAGATAATGATGATACACGATATCTTTACCAATAAAGTGGTAAATGTCTGCTGAATTCCAAAATTCTTTTCCGTTTATTCCCTTGTCGTTTAAAAATTTCATTGCTGTTGATATGTATGCAAGATGATTGTCAAACCACCCATAGAAGACCTGGCCCTTTGCACCCTCAAGTGGAATTGGCACGCCCCAACTGATGTCTCGCGTAATATCCCAATCTACAAGACCGTCTTTTATCCAATTTTGTACGTATTTTTTTACATCCTTTTGAAGATGTGAATCTGCCTCAAGCCACTGATTTAGTTCATTTACAAAGTTTGTCAGCTTGAAAAAGTAATGCTTGGTCTTTTCTTTTGTAGGGGGATTTTTGCAAATGAAACATTTTGGTTCCTCGATTTCTTGCGGCACTCGTCCACATTTTTCACACAAGTCAGAGTATTGCTCTTCAGCCTTGCAGTAGGGACATCTTCCTATCACATATCTGTCTGGCAAGAATTTCTGGTCTACCTTGCAATAAAATTGAATTATTTCCTGCTCGTATATGTGACCGTTTTCCATTAATTTTTTGAACACGTCTTGTACAAAGGCAACGTTTTCTGGCGAGCTTGTCCTGTAAAAGAAATCAAATCCTATCCCAAATGCAGTAAAATCTTCATAATCTCGCTTATTCCAGACTTTGACGTATTCCTCCGGAGTCTTTTTTTCTTTTTCAGCCTGGATTAGAATTGGCGTACCATAGTCATCTGAGGCACACACGTAATATGCCTCTACGCCAGTTAGTTTTAGAAACCTAGTTGTGATATCTGCAGGCAAATAAGTCGAGGCAACATGTCCCAGGTGTATCTCGCCATTGGCATACGGTAGCGCACTTGTGATGATGGCCTTTTTCATTATATTGTTGTAGGGTTTGTGCGTGATTTAAGCTATGCCCAGCTCTGCGCATATTTTATTTGAGCTGGAGTTGGTTTGTCAATCTTGACATCCATTGCAGCTAACGCATCAATTGCTATTTGTTTGTCAATTTCTTCAGGTACTGTAATCACTCTCTTTCCTATCTTTTTGTGATTTCTTGAAATGTGTATCATGGATAGCAATTGATTTGAAAATGATTGCGCCATAACTTCTGGTGGATGTCCCTCTGCAGCAACGAGGTTGGCAATTCTTCCTTTTCCAATTAGATAAACTCGTTTTCCATTTTTCAATGAACACTCATCTAGGTTTGGACGAACTTGTCTTACCGATTTGGATTCTGTTAGGAGGAATTTGGCATCTACTTCGACATCAAAGTGCCCTACATTTCCCATTATTGCGCCGTCTTTCATCTTGAGAATATGCTCTTTTCGTATTACGCCGGTCTGGCCTGTTGCAGTGATAAATATGTCTCCTATCTTTGCAGCCTCTTCAATTGGCATGACTTCATAGCCGTCCATGTGAGCCTCAAGTGCCCTGATAGGATCTATTTCAGTCACGCATACCTTGGAGCCCATTCCATTGACTCGTGATGCTACGCCCCTTCCTACCCACCCATATCCTGCAACTACAACTCTCTTTCCTGCAAAGAGTAAATTCATTGATCTGAAATATCCGTCAACAGTGCTTTGCCCTGTACCATACCTGTTGTCAAACATGTGTTTTGTATAGGCATCGTTGACGGCAATCACTGGATATTTTAGCTTTTTTTGCTTTTCAAGTGCTTTTAGTCTGATGACTCCTGTTGTGGTCTCTTCAGTTCCACCCATAATCTTCCACGAGGAAAATGCTTTGTTGCTGTGAAGTTTGCTGTGACAGTCAGAACCATCATCTGTTAAAATCTGTGGCTTGTGGCTAAGCATTTGGTCTATACAAGAATCATATTCTTCTGGAGTTTGTCCCTCCCAAGCGTAGATGTGAATGCCATTGTCTGCAAGAAAGGCTGCAATATCATCCTGTGTTGAGAGCGGATTTGCGCCGCACGCACTTACGTCTGCACCAAGGGCCTTGGCGCCCATTAGTAGAACCGAAGTCTCTTTTGTAATATGTAAACAAACCCCCAGTCGTATACCTCGCAGAGGTTGTGATTTTTTCAATCGCTCAATTGTATTAGTAAGAATCTTCATGTGATCCCTTGCCCATTCATATGACACTTTGCCCTGTTCTGCAAGGCCTGGATCCTTAATCTGGCTCATACGAGACCTCAAATTTTAGGGGTATAAAATGTTATCAAAAATGACAATCTAAATATTGGCTGATTTTTGTTTAAAAAAACATGACATGGAAAAAGGTAGCTGGAAAAAACGAGATTGCTCTCGGAAAGGGAAGAGAGTTTGTAGTGGATGGCAAAAAAATTGCAATATTCAATCAAGACGGCTTTCATGCACTTGATTCAGTCTGTGTGCATCAAGACGGTTCTCTTGCACCGGGAAACCTGGAAGGCGATGTCGTAGAATGTCCGCTTCATTTCTGGCATTACAACATAAAGACAGGAGAGCTTTTGGACTATATCAAAGGAATAAAGCTTCAAACATACAAAGTTGATGTAAAAAACGATGACATCTATCTAGATTTGTGATAAGTTTAATTCTTTAGCATTATTTTAACAAGCGTTGAACCTACAGACATTAGGTGAGATAACAAAAAAAGATTTCAGTTTAATCCAAGAAAAGATTGGCTCTTTCCTGCTTGACGAAGTCAAAGAGAGAAAATCTCAGGGAGTAATATTTGGATTAAGTGGAGGAATAGACTCTGCAGTTATTGCCATGCTTTGCGAAAGATTCATCAAAGAAAAAACACTTGCATTGATAATGCCTGATGCCAACATCACTCCAGAGTCAGATACAGATGATGCGCTCAAAATTGTTGACAGCCTTCACATGGAATACAAGCTTATTGACATTGGATTTGTACATAAAGAATATTCAAAATATGTAGAACCAAATCCTTTTGCATTTGGTAACTTGAGTGCCAGAATCAGGTCGAATTTTCTGTACTATTATGCCAATGCCAGAAACTATCTTGTCTTGGGGCCAGCCGACAGAAGCGAATTTCTGATAGGATATTTTACAAAATACGGAGACGGCGCATCAGACATTTTGCCAATAGCATCGTTATACAAAACCCAAGTTCGAGAATTTGCAAAGTTTCTTGGGGTGCCTGTAAACATAATATCAAAACCAAGCGGTCCACGCCTATGGGAAGGGCACATTGCAGAGACAGAGATTGGTCTGACGTATGAAGAGATTGACTCCATACTTTATTGCATAATTGACAAGAATCTCTCAATTGAGGACACTGCAAAACTTACAGGAATACCTATCTCAAATGTGGATAAAATTTACCAGATGCACAAAAGAAGCGAGCACAAAAGAATAACACCCAAAGCATGTGTTCTTTAAGATGATATGTCTTGAAAGTTTTTGATACATTATCAGTAACAGAAAAAGAGCTTGACACATCTGGCAACGTACGAATTTACCTATGTGGAGTTACAGTATATGACGACAGCCACATAGGGCACGCAAGAACGATAATAGTCTTTGATACTCTACGCAGGTTTTTAGAATTCCAGGGAGCCAAGGTCAAATTCATTCAAAACTTTACAGACGTTGATGACAAGATAATAAATCGTGCAAGAACTGAAAACGTATCTGCAGATAAAATAAGTTCAAGATACATTGCAGATTATTTTGATGGTTTTGACAGCCTCAATGTCAAGCGAGCAGACATGTATCCAAAAGCAACAGAGCACATAGCAGACATGATTGACTTGATCAAAGTATTAATTGAAAAAGACTTTGCATATGTATCAACAAACGGAGTCTACTTTTCAGTATCAAAGTTTCACGATTATGGCAAGCTTTCAAAGAAAAAGACTGACGAGCTAATCTCAGGTGCACGTGTCGAAGTAGATGACACAAAAAAAGATCCGCTAGATTTTGCGCTATGGAAGTTTGCCGATGACGAGCCAAGATGGAACAGCCCATGGGGCTTTGGCAGACCCGGATGGCACATAGAGTGTTCTGCCATGAGTTTGAAATACCTGGGATCAGACTTTGAGATCCACGGCGGAGGACGAGACCTAGTCTTTCCACACCATGAAAACGAGATTGCCCAGTCAGAATCATACTCTGGCAAGAATTTTGCCAAGATCTGGATGCATGTTGGGATGGTCACAATAAATGGCGAAAAGATGTCCAAGTCTTTGGGAAACACAAAGTCCGTAGAACATGTTTTAAAAAAATGGGGCCCAAACATAGTCAGGCTTTTTTGCCTCTCAGGGCACTATTCCAAGCCAATTGACTATTCCGAAGATTTGCTAAAAGAGACAATAACAAAGTGGCGCCAAGTAGAGAACTGCTATTATGAATTAATTTTATCAGATGATGCACCTGCAAGTGCAGATGATGAAAAACTTGCCAAAGAAACAGTAGAAGAGACCAGAAAAGAATTCACAGAGGCTCTAAATTCTGACTTTAATACATCGCTTGCAACTAGTGCATTTTTCAAGCTTGTAAAGACTACAAACCAGATTGCCTCATCTGAACATCTGGTACGCTCTATTTCCGATATTGTTTTGCCGTCACTTGAACAAATGCTTGACATTTTAGGCTTGAAAACACTCCAGGTTACGCAAGAGGAGAAAAAAAACATCAATGACTTGATTGACAGGCGAAACCTATTACGAAGCCAAAAGAATTTCCAGGAGGCAGATGCCATCAGAAAGAAAATATCAGACATGGGAGTAGTACTAATTGATCACAAGAAAAAAACACTGT
>JBOGQT010000040.1:0-1413 GCA_050749105.1 Nitrosotalea sp.
CCGTTTCTGTATCTTATGGAACAGTTACGGCCTCGGATAGTTTCATGCTTGGCTCAACGCCATTTGTTCCTCCAACACAAGCTGCCCAAGTCACAATGTCTGTATCAACAGACCAGCCAAGTTATACAGCCTTGCAACCAATTACTCTTAGCGGAAATGTTTCCCAAGTCATTCCTCTAACACCAGTAGTTTACAAAGTCTATGAACCAAATGGCACTATGATATATCAAGGAAATCTATTCCCTGATTCGCAAGGCCATTATACTACCTATAGTCAATTCCAGGCGCATTCAAGTGCGTCTGGAATTATGATAAACAGTGTAACTCCAATTTATGGGGCCTATACTGTTGCTGTAACATATGGCACTGCAAAAGCTACTACTTCTTTTACGATAGTACCTCAGCAAGTACAGAGTACTCCAATAATAGTATCAACTGACAAACAGGTATATGGTCTTGGAAATACTGTACAAATAAGTGGAAGTACTCAATTGGCAGGCCTGCAAAACTCTGGACTTTCTCCAAGTTTAGAAATAGTCCAGTCATCTGCAATAGGTACGGTACAAGGATCTGTGCCACAAACTCTTGACATCAAAACATTTGTCACTATGGGGTCATCTAACACATTTACTTACAATTTTCTTATTCCAAATGATCCAAGTAGACTTGGAGACTATAGGGTCATAGTATCTACACCATCTGAAAAATCTGAAGCTGATTTTGTAGTTGCACAAAATCCAAGTACATACCAAGCAGTAACCACCACAGGACCGCTTTCAATTGTTACGGACAAGTCTCTGTATGCATATGGCAACTCGATTGTCATGTCTGGTAAAATTCAATCAAGCTCAATTGTCCAAGGTGTCCAAGTTCAAATAACAGTTATCAATTCCACTGGAAGCCAAATGTATTCACAAGCCAACTCACTTGTAACTGGCGCAGCAATTAGTCAGTCTACACCATTAGCTTTCTTTGCATATCCTGATAGCAGCGGGAACTATCTCGTTCAGCAAACCCTCACGCCAAGCGTATTTGTTGCAGGTACATACACACTAAAGGCCTCTTACAATAACCTTCTTGCCTCTACGACGTTTACGGTTTACAATCCTCTTGATACTGGCAGCCAGGGTCCAATAGTTGCTACTCTGGATAAGCAAGTGTATGGAGTTGGGGATACCGTGCATCTGACTGGAAAATTATCTAGTCTGACAGGAACTTCAGCGTATACCCTGGAGCTCTTAAAGCCAGATGGAAGTGTTATCACCTCACCTCTGGCAATAAATAATGGACTTTTCTCATGGAATTTCACAGTACCAAGCCAGGCCAAATTCAATACTCTTTCTACAATTACCACTAACAGGGCATCATCATCTAGCGGAAACTCTCAAACCAACCTGTATGGAATCTATGCTG
>JBOGQT010000041.1:0-1444 GCA_050749105.1 Nitrosotalea sp.
TACGACATTCACTGTAGTCAACGCATTAGCTAAATAGAAAATTATTTATCATCAATCCTGACGTTTTTTTCTTACCAACCTTGCCACTCCCACTATTCTAGATAAATTATAGACTCTGATTCTTACATGTCTGAAACACTGAAGGTTAGAGCCTATTAAGACCCATTTCAATAAGTGTTAATTCGTCTAGGAATTGATACATTTATGCCGGATTTTACAAGATGAAGAACACAATAGTCAATCATTGGCACATTAGATCAAGGCCGTGTCTGAACATTATCTGAAATTCTATCTGAAAAACCATCTGAAAACAATCTAGACTTATCTGAGATGTTATCTGAGATGTTATCTGAGATGTTATCTGAGTTATCATCTGAAATGCCGCTGAACTAAATGTGAAATACTTATGAAATCTGCTCAAGAATTTGACTGAAAACCACCCTATATGTGAGCCTGAACGCAGTGTTGGCAACGAGAAACAGTATCTGCCAATAATTGGTGGGAGAGTGGGAGTAGACCCTCAAGTTTTCGCAATATCTCATCTGGCATCATTGCAACCTTGTAGAATTCGAGATTGGGTGTTTCAGACCAAAGTCTTGGTGTTTATCAATTCAATGATTGCACACAGAATTTCCAATGCAATGCAAGTCAGCACCTGTCAGCGTTGCGCCTGCCAGTGTAGCTCCGGTCAGATTAGCATTTGTAAGGTTTGCTCCTGTCAAGTCAGCACTTCCAAGATCTACATTATTGAGATTTGCACCAGCCAAATTGGCGTCTTTCAGTATTGCAAAACCAAGTCCTGCATTTTGTAGGTTTGCTCCAGACAGATTGTCTCCTGTCATGTTGGAGCCTGAAATGTCGGCATCAAAGAAATTTGCGCCTGATGCGTTTGCTTCAGTAAAATTAATTCCCATCATAGAAGATTCTTGAAAGTTGGCGTTCTTTGCGTTTGCTCCTGAAAGGTCTGAATTGACAAACAATGAATGGTCAAGGTCTGCATTTGCAAAGGTGGCGTTCTTTAATTTGGACAGGCCGAATTGCGCGCCTTCTAGGTAAGAGTAACTCAGGTCAGCTCCAGTAAGGTCTGCAGATGGCGAATTGAGGTATTGACCTAAGATACCTACTAGGGTGGCATGCTGCAAGTTAGCAAATGACAAATCCGCGTTTATCATGATTGCATAGTTTAGGTTGGAGTGTCCAAGATGTGAACCTAAAAGATAAGCCTTTTCAAGGTCTGCTCCAGATAGGTTGATTCCGGTAAGATTAGAGTCATGAAGGTCGAAGTGATTCAATTCTGCTCCATATTATAGATTATTGCATTCCTCATATGTAATGCATAACAATTCCATGATGCCATCTTGTAATTACATGTAAAACAACAAGTGTTACCAGTAATGCCGCAAGAATAGCTTGGCCGTGAACTAGCCTGCTTGCAAATTTCAAG
>JBOGQT010000042.1:0-100420 GCA_050749105.1 Nitrosotalea sp.
TGCAATACCAAAAGACGCGACAACAAGCATTTGGCAAGTCATGGCAACCGGCGGCCTTGAGCAAGAACGAATAGACGTAATTGTAAACTCTATCAATCAAACAATGCCGACAATCAACTTTTGCTGCACGACCTTTTCATTTGAAGTCTCACCGCTTGAGCAGTTCAAGTCAGGAGTGTCACCACAAGATGTCAAGTGCGAACAAGGCTTTCAATTGATATTAAAAGCAGAAAACAATTCCCCGGCGTGTGTACTGCCGGATAATGCAGAAAAACTAGTGGCGAGAGGATGGGCACAGAACATTCTCTTAATATTGACGCCAAAAAATACCTATACGCCAGGAGAAAAAATAGATCTTACAATTAATTTCAAAGGTCTGGTGCGCGAATCCTGTAGCCAGCCACATGTCATCATACTTGACTCTAACCAAAACGTGGTATGGCGTGGCACCGAGTCTACTCAACTATGCATCTCCGCGCCCTTTGGTCCGTCATATTACGTTGACAGAACATACAACCTGCTCTCTGATCTTGGAGGGCCAGTTATCATCAACCAAGCAGGAAATTATACGGCAAAGGTTTCATTTTATGACCAGTCATTAGAAAAGCACTTCTCTGTTAATTCAAGGAATGATTAGAAATGAAAACTCTTTTAATTACTAGAAAAAAGAGGTGCATTGGAACCAAAAAGGTGTGAACAATTCTCACATCAGTGGTTCAAAAATAAGATCATTATATTACCCTGATCTCATCGGATTTATTACCTATTTGCGAATAAACGGGTCCAAAATAGTCACCATGATGGCGGCTGGTTCACACTAGACTCGGTACTATCTTTGTACGGGTTTTGGATCTAACACTACAACCTTTCTCCCAATGGAATAATCTTTTCCACATTTTGGGCAGTTAAAATTATTCCATCCTATCTGATCAAGAACTATTTCTTCATCTGAATGATTTGCACATGTTAATCTCTGTTCCATGAAATGTACCTGATATCTTGTCTAATAAACCGGTGTATTGAAATTCACATGACAATCAAGTAAGAATGCGGTCTACATTAGTCAGCCAGTAAGATTCCAATGCACAAAATACGTAGACCGCGTTATTTTGTACTATTTTAACACCATCTGAGGATCATCCATCATGGTTGCGTTGGATAGTAAGATCAGTCTTGCCTATCTCCTGCGTCTGCCCATGCACAAAGGTCGGAGTAGGGCCAATGCCAAAGTTGATTGTCTGCACATCGTGCTCTTGCGGCAATGATGCAAAGAATGCAAGTTCAATCTCGGTTAGTACCATGCTTTTTGAATGCAATTTTTTTGGAACAAAGGCATAAGGATCAATGATACCGATGCCAAAGGCCTCAGCTAATTTTTGTCTGAAACTTTTCTTTCCAAATGAAAGTTTTACCCTGTGTGTAGCAATTCTGTGAGCAAAGCTGTTGAGCAAAACATTGCTGACTAGCTTATCAAGTATACTGATTGTTTCCTTGGTATCATCTCTTACAGTCTTGGTGTCTGCTCTAAAATCATCTTGAATCTTTTTGACTGTATCTTTGTATGATTCATGTAAGATACCGTTTTCTTTTCTAAACTCCTTTCTGTCAAGCGATTTGAGGTTTTTTATCCTTGATTGCAATATCTTCCTCTCTTCCTCTAACTTTGTGCGTCTTTTGGCCTTCAGCTCTGATAATTCAGGGGTACTAGTCTGTACTCCAAATACTATGGTACAGTTGTAGTAACCATGGCCTTCTCGCCTCTGTTTTGCAGCCGCAAGCTCTGCCTTGTCTCTGCCTGAGAGAGTTACGCCCTTTGTAGCGGCGCGTCTCTCAAGTGCGTTGATCTTTCTGTCAATCTCAGATGAGGTCTTTTTGGTCTGGTTCCATACAAAACAGGCCATCATGCAACCTCTTTGCTCTGTCCATAATTTTGAATAGAGGTTGCTCTTTGTTGTGCTCTTAAGATCTACAAGGGGAATCATGGAACGGTTATTTTTTAGCATCAGATATTTTGTAATCATTTTTTCAAAATGCGGTTTTTCAATTGGTTCAGTGGTGATACCTGGAATAGTCTTGAAGAGATTCTGATCATTTGTAGTTCTGACAATCATTTTCATTTCAGATCTTTCACGAAAAACAAAGAATGTAAACTCTGACGCGTGCTGTATGATATCCAGTATCATATTTTCTTCATCATCTTTGAACTTTTGTTGGGGCTTGAGTTCAAGCCAGAAAAACTCTTCTTCTTTTGCCATGTCATCTGATAAAGTCAAAAATTTAAGGCGTAATTTTCCCCTTAAAAAATAACAAAAAACACCTTCTGATAACATTGGAGGTTTGGATTGCAATTCTGATAATCATATTATCTCTTTAATTACTCTGACGAGAAACTGTCATCATCAAGTACAGGTGTTATAATGAGTACAAGTCTAAAGCCTCCTTTTAATGAAGAGACCGCACGAGCCAAAGTAAAAGCTGCTCAGGATGCATGGAACACCAAAAATCCGGAACTTGTAGCAAAGGCCTACACAATAGATTCTCAGTGGAGAAATCGTACAGAATTCTTTAAAGGTCGCGATGCAATAATTGAATTTCTCAAGCGCAAGTGGGCCAAGGAGCTTGACTATAAACTAATGAAAGAACTGTGGTGCTATACAGGCAATCGCATATCGGTGCGTTTTGAATATGAATGGAGAGATGCTGACACCGGTCAGTGGATGCGCACTCATGGCAATGAGCACTGGGAATTCTATGAGAATGGCCTGATGAGCAGGAGAGACATGAGTGCCAACGATTACCCAATCAAGGAATCAGAAAGACGTTATCGCTAACTATATTCCATCTTTTTAAAGAATCTGTGTGATGTGATATGTGTTACGACTTGTCATTGCAGTTGGAATAATCATGGTCCTGTTGTTTTCTTCGGTTGCATATGCGATAGGATTTGACAACAGCTTTGAAAGATTGGTCATTGAAAAACAAAAAGAATATCCATCATGGTATATGGGAAAGGGAATAGCTCCAGGTCAGAGTTTCACTTATCACATTTGTGATCGTACCATCAAGCCAACATTAAACGGCGCTACCACGTGCTATCAGGCAACACTTGACTTTGTATCATTGTTACAGGATCACACGGGGGACATCTGGATAGTACAGGCAGTATTCACACCTGACGGTTCTAAAAGCCAATGGCCTGCCATACTGTATATCACTGAAGACTTTGGCACGATAACTACGGACGGCTCCAGCATGAATTATGCTACATCGCTCTCACACACGTTACTGTATCTTCAAAAATATGCAAATACGTTCAAGCCACAGACCTTGGAGATTGGCAGATCGTGGGGGTTTGTAGATGATTACGTATCCCCAGTACCACAACTGACTGTTACCATGTTTACCTCAATCGATACAGGCTCCAACTCTACCGGCGTTTACGAGGTTGGATTTGATGTAGTAAAAGACAACACCATATACATAAAAGATGGATTTCCATTCCCAATTGAGCAGACAATTTATGATTCACAAGGATATAGTGCCGACCCTCCAATCCTTTACCAGGTCAAGTTAGAAACAAACAATGTACAAAATGGTATCTATCAGACCATTGATGTTAAGGAATTGTGCTCCAATCCTCTTTTGTATGGTCAGGTTCCTGCCGGTACAATGCCACAAAATACAAACAATGTCAACAAGACACAACTTGTCAAGACGTTGTCTTCAATAAATCAGACTGGTAACTTTTTACCAACCGGCAATCTAACCCAAACTCTACAAAATGATACCACGCCCTTTAATCCGAACTACACCAGACCATTGAATGTCACAAACGAGCAGCAGATCCTAAAAGAATTGAAATCACTAGGAAATTTGACAAACTCAACCAGTTAATCTTTTGTACCCTTGATGTTTGATTATCTTCTGGACTACCTCGTCTGCATTTTTGGCATTAAACTTGACATCATACTCTTCTTTTCCTTCTGTCCATGAGATCAAAATCATCTCTTTTTTAATTTCTTTTATGAGTATGATGTCATCATAGCTTAGCTCAAGTGCAAGACCCTTTCCTGAAACTTCCAAGGCAATGCCGGTATTGAGCAAATACAGTATTCCCGAACCCATCTTGCTCCAAACTTTTATCTTGTCAAAAATCTCCTGTCCCTTTGTCAGGCCAATCACGTATTACAAATCTGTATGTCATAAAAGGCTCTTCTCAATTCCTTAAATGATGTACCATGATTTGGAATCATGTCACTTCCGCTTGCAATTGCAGTAGCAATAATTGTTATCGTTGGCATTGCAATGATACTGTATGTCGAGAGTCAAAACGTATCCTATATGCAAAAGGCAAACAAGATTGATACCTTACGCAACAACAAGGAAAAAGAGACTGCTATTGCTTCCTACTCGGGAAACACACTTGATATCAAGAATCCAGAAAACAATCCAATCAACATAAAATATATCCGAATTTTAGATGATCAAGGAAATCTCATAGAAAGAATTCCATACAATGCGCAGATCAAGCCCTTCTCTAACTCCACTCTGAATTTTACCGGCGTGGTTCCCTCACAATATCTAAAATAATCCAAGATCTTGACGGTGAGTCATCTCATCATGCCATACATCTTTATATCATACCATATTAATAATATAGTATGACGAAGCAAAGACGTACGATTGCACTTTCTACAGAACTAGACGGTGTAATAGGCTCGCTTGCTACACGCAAAAAGATGAACTATTCCGAATACGTCGAATCCAGACTAAAGCTAGTTCCAGAGATACTAAACGAATTGAAACGACTCCAGAATATGCCTGAGGATGTGCCTCCAATGGTCAAAGGCAGCCTACGGGATGCGCTCAAGGTAACAGATGACATTGAAGCAGAGCAAAATAATCTTGTAGCCTAAACTTAGGCCAAATTCTTTTCCATCTTTGTTAAAGTACCGTAAACTGGGTCTATTACTATGATCTCTTTTTCAACATAGCCCAACTTTTTGTAGTATGAGATCCTGTTTTCGACTGAATACAAGACCAGCTTTTTGTAATTGAATTGGCGTGAAATGTCTTCTGCCAAGATGATCAACTCGGCTCCGGGCTTGATGTCTGGGAGAGATGGATCTCTATTGCGCTCAACCAATTTGATCTCAAAATGAGTACCCCAGTCCCTTAGAACAGTGAAAGCCAGTATGTCATCGTTCAACTCTCTTACTATGACATAGAGATCTTTTTCATTAATCTCAACCAAGTATGACAGATCTATTTTGTTGAGATCTGAAAATTCATTTTGAAACTTTTTGATGCGGTCATTTTCATCTATAAACCTAAAAGGCGGTTGAAGAGAAATAATTTTTCTTGCCATTAATCTGTCAACTCAAGATTTGAATGTGTAACTGCTTAAAAAACAATCTCTCATTATTTTTGTGCAAAAATTAGCGCTACTTCTTTTAGCTCTGACAGCAAGTATGGTATTCAGTGATGCGTCTGCAACACAGATTCAAATCGTGACAGACCTTGGCAATGTGTTTACAGTGCAAAAGACATCACCTTCTGATACCAGCAATAATACCAACAATAATATCATTTCAGGAGCAGGACTTGGAACTGCGGCAAGAATCCAAACGGTACAGCCACAGGGAACACTCGTTTACGGTTCTGGATATATAGGAACCACATCTCCAATTCAGCCGTATGTTTCAATTCCGCAAGGAACAAACTTTGCGGCATTGATACAAAACAATGACAACTCTGTATCATTGCCCATGCCGGAATTTTACAGCACGTACCATTATGCCAACGGCCAGCTGGTACAGGAGGCAGGCCCAGCTAACATACTGTCATTTACTGATGCCAAGACACTAAGCGGTAATCTCTCTCCCACACTTGGCTCAAATGGCATACAGGTCTCTGCCAATCCGTCTGGAAATATAGTCATGAAGATGAATAGTCTTGCGGGAAGGCAGGTAATACTTCGTGGAACAATACCAACTGGAGATTCTCTGCAGTATGTCCTGTCAGACCCATCAGTTGATCTTACAAAGCTGCCATATGGTACCACAAATGGCTGGACTCTTGCAAACTCTCCTGCGTCATTTTCGTTTTCTAATTACAGGCCAACATACAGCTCGGCTTGCGGATATGTCAACCCCTACTATCCGCGTTATCCGTGGTGGCCAGGCTATTGGGAGTGCTGGCAGTATCAATCTGGTTCCGTTCCAACATCAATGGGCGCATCAGTACCGCTTGATTTTACGGTACCTGATGCAAAGGGACTGGACGCATATCTTCAAGCAACAAGTTCCCACAGCTACAAATACTGCTACGCCCGCTACGCATGCGGATGGCGTACAGACTATACCACCAGTGACACTTCTGCCTCAATCAGCGGTTATCAGACAAGCAACGGGTTTCATGTGACAGGAATCAGTTATTCGAGTTCAAACTACAACGGGGTATCAGCACCCTCCAGTGCAGTCTTTGTGATATATGACAAGGCCCCCTACTTGCAGCTCCTAAACTTTGGCAGCAACTTTGAGCAGACCTACACATTTCCAAACGACAACAGGCAACTGTATCTGATATCCACCCAGCCAAACGCAGGTGTTCTTGCAGCATCTGCACAACCGTACGATCCAAACACATTCTCGTATCTTAAGATAAACAACCTTCCGCCAAACACTCCGTACGAGATAGTAAAGAATGGCATGGTGGGGGCAGCAGGCCTTACGCCGTCTGATGGCAGTCAAGTGATTTTTGACATATCCCAGATAGGGTTTCAGACAACGGACCAGTCGCCTGGAGGCACGCTGATACTATTTCCAAACTCCTTGTGGTACCGTGGTACCGTCACGTCCCTTGTACTTGATACAATAAACAAAAACTCGTTTAACTATGACGGCCCATCACAGATTCACATTCCGTTTGCGTTCATTCGAGTTCCAATACCGGCAAAGATGGCAATCAGCAATGTATCAATAGATGATACCATAGGTGGTACCATCAAGGTGCCTTACTTGGCAGGAGAGTATGAGCCAGGTACTGCTTTATTGATACCCACACTTCCAGCCATGAAAGATGTGGGATTTTCTGCCAACGGTACCCCGATGAAGATTGCAATAGCTGATGTCATAGGAGATCCGGGAGTTACAGTATTTTCAGGAAACAGCGCTTCAGACTCTCACTACAGCCTTACAGCGGCGGTATCAGCAGACGCGGGAACTGACGGCGAGGCAACGGTGATTGCCACACATGACGGCACCCTCAACGGTATCATCTCTCTTACGGTATCAGCAAGTGCCCATTACTATGACGGATCCTCGACCCTGACAGTTTACGCCAAGACATATGTTAACGGGAACCTTGTTGGAACAAAGATGCTGTACACATCACAGCCTCCTGCCGGATACTCTTCGCAGGAAATTACAAGTTATACCATAACCGACAATCCTCAACAATACGGCAGCTATGGCATCGCGCAGACAAACCCGTATCCGTATGCGGTCAACTCGTACAACATTTCCAACCTGCAAGTATCAGGAACCGTAACCGTGCAGGCCCACACCGGAGACCTTGTAGAGTTTGAGGTATATGCAGACGAGAGCGCAAAAAGCAGCCTTGTAGCTACATCGCACATATCAGGAGGCTGCGGATATCTTACTACCGACGTAAACACTGGAAGGGAAGTAGGGATTTTTTGTACCACGATACCAACCAATTACGTCAGCGAATCATCAGCGCAGGTAAGCCTTGACGAGGGCTACATTCTGACGGGATGAAATCAGCGAGTTTTATCAGACGTTGCACAACAGGGACAAAATGAAATCCTTATGAAACATTTACAGATTTTGATGATTTTTCAATACAACCTCGATTATGAAGTTCAAATTTGGTCGATCCCATGTCATTGAGGGGGTAAAGACAGCGGAGGCTCATTTGACCTTTTTTGTTCGTAATTTTTTTTCTTGTTCTAATCTTTATGCGCAAAAAAACATCGTAATAAACATTTAAACCGTCAAACTTGAGAATTACAATACGGATAATGGATTCTAATAAAGAACCTTCAAAAACTGAGCCGTTAAAAGAATTCTTCCAATCTAAAGAAAATCTAACTCGGTTTAATGAATTAATGATGGATCTAACTACCCAAATATTCAATGGACAGATTGAACCTTTAGACGCTTATTCCGAATTTATTGGAATATATCAGAAAGTATTTCCCAAGTCCTCTGATCACCCCATGGTTAGAGAAATACTATTTGACAGATTTCAAACATATTTGTTAATTTGGATCCTACGCGAATTAGGACGAGTAAAACGAAATCAGGTATCGAAGCGAAAACAGTCTAACAAATCATAACCCGTAATTAATGAATAAATTTTGAAGCTACTATAAGGCCTACAATAGCAGATACGGCTATACTGCCAATTTTGATCGCAGTATCTATTTTCCACTTTCTATGTTCTTTTCGTTCCTTTTCCTCAACATCTTTTTTCTCTTGTTCGCTGGCATGTGCATCCTTTATGATGTCATGAGTAACAGTTCTAGGTGCGTAATATGGTATTTGGGGTGATTCTGTTTTAGGCTTGGATAGTTTCTGTAGTTTATCGATAACATCAAGACCCTTCTTGGTAGTATCTAGGAATATGTTAACATCATCCATTGTTATATCCTCTTCCTCCTCACATTCGCAATCGTCTAAGAGTTCTCCGCAATCAGGACAGAGTTCCTCCTCGTCATACTTTTTCCTTGGCATAACGATCTGTAGATATTGTTGCAAATAAATCATGATTATAGAAAGATGAATAAGTCAATGCCAATCTCGTTGAACTATTTTCAAACTTCCTGCATAGTTACACAATCTACATTTTTCTTTGGGTTTCACTTACTTTATCGTAAAGTTCCTTCATGGATATATCGTGCATTTGTTTTGATTCATCATCAAAACCATACGTAACATCAAAAACGATTCTAATTTCAGTCACTCTTTTACCATGGTTCTTACCAAAGTCAGTAACTTTAGCAAATACATGGTAGCTACCATCTCCAAAACCGGTCTCCGAAGTAATAAAATTTCTTGGTTTATTTGTTGTATCTTCTATCGTTTCTATTTTGTCAAAAAGTGGAAATTTTAATTCTTCTTGTCTTTTACACCATTCTTGATATTGATTGTCAGATAGAATGGCCATTGGATCGCCTATTATGACACAACCTGAGTCGATATAGATCGTACCTATTTCTTTCCATTCACTTTTTGATTCCTCATCTGTCTTTCCAGAATCATTCATTCTAGAACAAGCACCTACATATTTTTAAAATTATCATCGCGTTTGATCTTGTTGTTCACCTAAGAAAACTTTTCAACAAATCATAACTTTCGTCAATTTCTAGTCTAAAAAAGGTCAAATGAGCCTCCGCTGTCTTTACCCCCCCATGTCATTGAGGGGGATATAGTTAGGACTAGATTTTGCACTAAAACAAACTTTGATACTTTATGCCTTCTTGACAGAAAGTTTGACGTCTATGTTTGTAGATTCTGAATTTGTATTATCTATGACTATATTCCAGACTCGAGTCTTTGGTACCTCAAATTTTAGTGAGTATCTAGTAACTTGTTCACTTTCTAATTCATAGTTAAAATCATCCTCTTGCTCAAATCGTCCAAGATTTCTGTTATCTAGAACAAATATGTTGACTGGTAGATCGGAACTGATTTTGCCTGTCACTAGATCGCCTTCTTCAAAATTATAGCCATATGTTTCAAACATATGATCGTCCAACGCTTTGCGTTCGTCTACAAGTTCTTCTTCTTTGCCAGATTGTATTTCTTCAGTAGGTTCTATCTCTCGAACAATATAGTTGGCTACCTTATCACATGCATCTCGAATATTGCCTTTTGTAAATCGCTTCTGTTCCATATGAAGAAGCATAACCCCAACCTTTGCACCCTCTTCTACAAAAGGAATGATGTCAATTCCTTCATTTATTGCAAAACCTACCTCTTGGTCTACTGATGGTGAGGGGTGATCTTTTGTAATTATGGCTATTAGAGCATCTGATTTTTTTATCGCATCATGAATCTTTTTTGAGAGTGGTTTTCCGAATTGAACATCATGCTCTGCAGTATAGAATTCTATGCCTCTTACGCTTAAAGCCAATGTCATTTGTTTCATAATTTCTGTATCTGCAAATGGATAACTAATGAAAACTCGCATTTTTTTCTCTTATCATAATTATTAATTGGTTATAAATTAGATTTTGCACTAAATAACGTCAGTTTGTTGCAAAGTGATTACTCTGATATCCAACGATTCACAAACAACTTCGATAAATGCATCACTTTCTTGACATAAAATGGTAACTCTTGTTTTTCCCAAAGGTTTTGAATATAGTTTACAAAAAATTGCTCTATATCCAATTGCCTGTCCTAATGCTTCCCAATTCAGTCTTCGTTTGGCTTCAATAATATCGTATGAACCATCTTTGGCTACATGTAACATATCCATGTACTTTGCAGATGTGTAGGCAAATGATTTGATGAAGTTTCTTGTAGATTCGTCTGTTGCAGAGTCTGGTTCTATTGGGTTAACAAGAGGATATTCTCTCTTAATTTCTTCTGTATAGCCGTATTGCGTTGCATTTTTTATGAAGTCGACAATTAATTGGTCTTCTGGTAAATTTTTTGCCGCTTCGTTTAGATTGTTCTCAACAATATCGTTTACATATGTAGGACCTTGAGAAATCAAGTTTTGTAGTAATTGTTCTTTTTCCCATGGAAGTGTATAGTAAATAATTTCCTCAGAGTCATCATAGATGCCAAGAACGCCATTTACATAGATATTTCCGCTATTTGATCTAAGAGTAGTTACTCCTCTACCAGTCCGTTTTTTAAGCATATTTCTATTTTTAAGAAATTCATTACGGTATATCTCACCATCGTCAAAATTTGAGATTATTTGATAGTCTACCTTCCAGATTTCCTTTATCTTGTTTAACATTTCAATTATTTCAGAGTATTTTGTATGATCATTTTCTGTCCAAGAATCTCCCTGTCTTTGCCAAAGAGTAATTTTCATGGATCTAAAGAGAAGGGTTATTCATTAAAATCTTGGTAAAAAATAAGAGTGAAGAATACTTTCTATTCAGATTTCTTCTTCTACTGTAAACGACTAGTAGCACGCAAGAGACTAATCTCCGGCATATTCGTCATTGTTAGGATTCAGCTGATCTGCGTGGTTGTCCAAGTCAGACTGGTGATCCATAGTTATCATTTCTTCCCTCCTTTAGCTGCATTTGTTGCTCTTATGATGAAGCCTATATCGCTTGAAGTTTTAGCAATTCGCGCAGCAGCGGTAGAAGTCATTTTTTCTGTCATGTATTACTTTGGTACAATCTAGTATTAGTGGCTCAATTGTTATTATCATGCTACCAAAAAATGGCAAAAAACACAAAAATAAGTAGGTCAGTGTGCTAAATCAACCTACATGTCTAAATCCAATATAGAGCATCCCTCTAAATTTAGGAATCAGATCATAGAGGCAATCCAAGAATTTCCGCTCATACAGCATAACCAGTTATTGGATTATTTAGTAAAGCACAAAGGCTACATGGCAAAAAGGACTGTAGAAAAATATCTTAGAGAATTGATTAATGAAAAAAAGATTTTTGAATACAAGGAAGGTAAAACAAAGAAATACGATTTACCATCTGCTTTTGGTTTAACAGAAAAAATGATGAAGAAGCGATTTGACAAGTGGATATCTGAAATAAGAAAAAGTATTGGAAAGATTGAAAGAGATTATCCAAAATACAACATATACATGAAGGTAAGCGCTCCTGAATATTTACAAACATTATACAAATCATTGCAATCAGCCCATTACGCACATGAACACCAAGAGGAATACAGTTGGGAGGATCTTGGAACAATGGAAAATATTCTGTATAATGAAATTTTCAAATCTCCATATGCACTTACAGATGATTCAAAAATGCAACAAAGGCATGACGCTGCAAAACTTCGTGATGAAATAAGGAGATTAAAAAAAGAGGATCATAGCATTTACAAAAAATTGAAACGTGGTGTTAAAAGACCAGAGGAAAGAGAGAAGTTGTTTGCTACAAGTAATAAGATAAACAAAGAAATAGCAACAGCATTTGAGGCTCTAAAAAAAATTCACGGTACACTAGTGAAAAATAAAGATTAGAATGATAAAAATTTACAAAGATTTCTACATCTATTCTAAACTATTTTACATCTATTTTCAAGTATTCCAACAAGGTTGATTTTGATGATTTAAAGAGAAAATGGTATCTTACATAAAGGAACAATTTTGAGTAGCATTTTCTTCTTTAGTGTAAAAGGGATGCCAGTTCTCACCTTTTTTTGCCAGTTTTTCTATACTTGGTTTCACGACAGACCAGGATACTTTCCACATCCCTTTCCCTTGAGGCTCTATTTTCATCACACAGAGTCGGTCCTATCCATTCAGTGTCATCCGCTAAAGGATTTTGTTCAGGAGATACTTCCACGCAGAAAATGACGAGATACTTGACCTAAAGTCTTACGACTAGCAGGGTTTTTCGCCTAGGGACATTACATTATGCATCTTAGGAATAAAAATATTTAATCTAAAATCAAAAAAAAGCTCAAAAAGCAGCAGCGCGTAACCAAATCATGATCCATACGATCACATGGTACATTACAAAAAGTGGGTTGCCAGAAACAGTTCAGATTGAGGTACCAGAAACTAAGGTTCCACTAAACGTGATTATTCCATACGACCAAATCAAAAGTTAAACAGATGATTGTTGTTAGTGGATTGATCCACAACCCTCATATTTTTTTTAGGTTTTGGCCTTTTACGAGAAGCGTCGGATTTTTGTGAATAAACAGAGGGATTCTATTTTTTATACCTAATGTAAATAGTGCGAAATCTTCAGTCCTAACTATATCCCCCGCATAGTATGGAAGGGGTACAGACATGGTCATACAATTTGACTGTGAATGAAAGCTATAACGAGTATTATGATTTGACTGAAAAATAGGAAAAAATCAAAATTATTAAGAAAGAACCATGTACAAATATTATTGAAAATTAACAGTGATACAATTAACGTTATCGAAAGCTCCGACGAACTTTTAAATCAAATCTTTTCAGAACGTCAAAGGTCACTGCAAACTAAGAAAATTGAACCAAAATTAGAGTTGTTAATCAAGAACCTGCTAGAAAACCTACGTTCTGCCTTGGATTATCTTGCAAATCAAATAGCAAAGGAAAATGCTTGTAATGGTAATAAAGTATCATTTCCAATATATTCTCAAACTAGTGATAAATTCCAGCAATTTATGAAGGATAAATTTCCTAATTTAGAAAAAAAGAATACAGAACTTTTCGAGAAAATTGAGTCTATTCAATACTATAACAATCAAGAAGGAAACGAATGGATGAAGACAACCAGTCACAACGCGATCAGTACAGGAATTCTGCCGCATCCAACGCCGCCGTGTTTGCAATAGCTGTCATCAATGAACTCTCCAATCTGACCCGTTCGGAAAAGACCGAAGTATTGCATGAGATCCACCGCGTCCTTGCAAGGTCGCATGTTATGGAGTTTGCAGGTATTGCCGGAATAATAGCCTCGTTGCTCCCAATAATTTTCCATTAATTTTTATTTCTCAAAGGGAACTTTTTGCGCATTAACGCGACCTGAATCTGGCATTTTGCAAGATTGAGCCCGAAATACGACCATGATAGTACCCGTCCCCCCGGACTCCCACCTGTTAACCACTTTTTAAGATACACCTCATTTCAAGTCATGAGCTCAGGACGATCAACCATTACAGTACTTGGGTTTGATGACAATGGCAATGCTGTAGGAATACCAAGAGAAGAACAGATTCACACAGGAATCTTTGGCGAAGTAGGTTCAGGAAAGAGTACGGTTGATACAATCATGATAAACCAGAACATAAACCGAGAAGAAGGATTTCTTGTGCTTGACCCGCACGGCTCACTTGCTCAGGATGTATTACGGATGATTCCAGACTCAAAAAAGGACCGTGTAATCTACATCAGCCTTGACGCAGTAAGACAGTGGGGCAAGACTGTCAAGATAAATCCCCTTGAGGTCAAGACAGGAGACGACAGATATGTTGTTGTCATGAATCTTGTAAATGCACTTCGAAACATTTATCGAGACTCTTGGGGTCCGCAGCTTGAAGCATTACTAAGAAATGGTGCAAATGCACTGGTTGAGATAGAAGGCTCCACTCTGAGAGATCTCGTAAAGATAATAACAGATGACAGGATGCGCTCGATATATATCAACAAGGTTGCAAACAGGGATGTAAGACACTTTTGGAATGTCCTATTTCCACAACAGTACCAGAGGGATGCAGGGCGCTCGGCATACAACAAGCTAGACAAGATCCTGTCAACTCCACAGGTTGCAGCAATGCTGGATGCATCCCAGTCTACAATTGATTTTGCGGACATCTTAGAGTCCGGAAAATGGGTGATAATAGATCTATCCACTGGAGGCTCTGATGATGTGATATCATTTGCGGGAACGATACTAATCAACATGGTCTATGTAGAGGCCAGAAAAAGATTTAGCAGGACTGACATTTCTCCAAAGCCTTTTTTCATGTATATTGACGAGGCTCATCTCTTTGCACCCTTTGCACTTCGTGAGCTGCTAAATACCATGAGGAAGGCAAACGTCAAGGTTACAATCACGGCCCAGACAATCAACACATTTCCAAGAGAGTTTGCAAAGGAGATATCTGCACTTGTAAGAACCATTGTCTGCTTCAAGGTTGATACCGAGACTGCAAGCATGTTCAAGACTGTAATGCCGGTACCGGTAGAGACCCTGACATCGATGACGCATGGTAGATTTGCATTTTACTCGCAGGGACATACACCGTTGTCTGGCCTTCTCAAGGCATTTCCTATAGTTGACAGAAAAAGAGACTGGATGGAACTTGCAAGATACAGCATGGAACGGTATGGCGAGTCTACCTCACTTCAAAAATATATCATGCCAACAAAGACGCAAAATGAGACACCGCAGATAACACCGCTTGAGGCTGCAATCTTGCTCCTATTGTACAACGAAAACATGGACATGACAAAAGAAGAGATCTATGATTTTGTCTCTAAAATGTTTCAAGTAGAGAAGCGAGATGTATTTGAAAAACTCGATGACATTTTGGTAAACCATATGCGGCTGGTTGAACGCAAAAATGTTACTGTATATGATGGTGATGGAAAACTTGCCACGCGATATGTGCTATCAGTTCTTGCATACAATAGTTTTTTTTCACAGGCTGCAATGGGAAGACGCGCGGGCTCTCCTCTACATCTTGCTACCATATTTATGATAATGCGTATGCAGCAAAAGGCCTTCAAGTTCTGCATTCCAGACCTTGGAGACAGAGGAGAACAAAGGCCGGACCTCTTGATCTTTGAGCCACAACAGACACAGGATAAAGGCAAGACAATATCTTATGATCCTCTACACTGGTCTGAAAAGATAATCGCAGTAGAGGTAGAGACGGATCCGACAAAACATGAATCTCAAGTAGTTGAGAATTTTAGGAAAAACTTTGATCTTGGGTACGACATATGGTTTGTAGTATTTTCTCAAAATCACAAACAGTATATCATGGATACAATGAACAAAAACGGAATTGACCAACAGTTCTACAACATAATACTTGTTCCGCCGGAATCAGTAGAATGCATCTCCAACGTACAGAACAACTCTGTTACTCATCTTACTCCAGAGGAACTTGAAGTATACAATGTGCTAAAAGATGGAGGAACGGTACCATGGATTGCAGAAAAAACACGCTTTTCGTCCTATGATGTAATGGGCATACTATGGAAGCTTGAACAAAAAGGAATAACAGAACGTGGGTATGCTGAGACAAAAGAGACAGAGCATGATCCTGTGTCAGGAAAGAAGACAACCGAGACCAAAAGGCAGGAATATTTTATTCCAACAGAAGAAGCTAGAAAACTTGTAGAATCTCCGAATAGATCTGCCGTAAGCGTAACAAATAACAAAACAGAAACTCCACAAAAGACAGAGTCGATAGCAGAAGGAAATAAAAAAAACGTCATGGAGAAACCTGCGTTACAGGAAGGGTTTGACTTTACACTGCTTAGCGACAAGGGACTAAAGGATCTTGTCACGAATCCAAAGTACGGCAGTCTTGCAAAAAAACTTCTTGAAAACCGTGGAAATTACGTATCAATAAAGGATGGAAAGGTAAAACTGAGAAAGAAGGCTAGGAAATGAATTGACCTTAAAAATAATATCGAGAATAAATTACATGAGTGAAACAATAGCAGTGCCAAAAGAACTGGTAGAAAGAATCATAAAAAAGATGGAATGCGTAGAGAGTCGAATCAAAAGACTCGATAAATTATCAAAGGTATAATTACGAACCTGACTTTTCTTTCAAGACTTTTACAAGCATCTCTTTTAGTTCGTTGTAATCTTTCTTGAGATCGGCCACATCTTTGGCATAGTTTTCAATTAACGTTTCTTTGTCCTGGCCACTTGCCTCCCTCTGGGCCATCTTGATTGCTACCTGCTCATCAATCACATAGCCACACTTGACACATCTCTTTACGCCGATAGTGTTCTGCTCGCTGCACCTGGGGCATGTCTTTAGAGTCAGCTCCCTGACGCTTTCCTGTTTTAACAATCCGTGCTCCTTGAGCACGGCCTCCTCTAGATCCGACTCGCTCAGGTGAACGTAAACATCCATCATATCCGTTCCTTTTTTCCAGTTGCCAAACTTTTTGAGTATCTGGTCTGGGTGCTTACGCGCCACGTCCGTAAGCTTGGTATGCCTGAACAGATAATTCCACACCTTCTTTTTTATGCCAGCCTTTTTTGCAGCTGATTTGACAAGCTTGCGCAAGTATCCGTAACCAAGAATCTTCTTTGTTTGAAAAGACCACCAGAGGGGAGCGTCAAGATCGTCTTTGTATGGATGCTGTGAGATCCACTCCAGCAAAGGTCTGTATGAGAGTAACATAGGGATTGTCTTCTCCCCGGTCTTTCCAGTGGTGGATATGACTGCAATCTTGTCCTTGAAAAGCACTCCGCCTACTGTCATGTTCAGCAGCTCTCCTGGACGAAATGCTCCCTCGTACATGCATAATACCATTGCCCTGTCCCTGATGGAAAACCTGGATACGATTGAGATTGCATTTATTAGAGATTCAATCTCTTCTACTGTGAGCAGGTCACCTGGTTTTATCTCCCTCTTCCTTCCGAGCTTGACAAAGTTTTCAGGTCTTATCCACGAGACCTCCTCGACATAATCCTTCCCATCTCTCTTCTCCCCTATCTCTTCTGCTTTTGCAAAGTGTACCAGTCTCTTTAGCGTCTCCGCATATGCACGGTTTGTCTTGCCAGCGTACTGGTCTCCTGTTATGTTCCTCAATGCTTCCTTACAGTCATCCCTTGTCAGGTCCCCAAGTGGGATCTTCGTCTTGTCAAACCACTGCAGTATGCGCGGCAGCCTGCAGCCATAGTAGACAACCCTGCCTTTTGAGAGACCATGGTCTGACAGGGCATCAAGGAACCTTGATGCCGCCTGCCCGTTACCTGAACTTGCAAGCCCCCTCTTGATGGTCTCTATCCTCTTGGTGTAGTTGTAAATCAGGTCGCTTGTCATCCTGACTGCAATTCCACGGCTTGGCTTTAAGGAAGGTTTATGATTTTGTTCATCCGGCGCCGAACTTGGAAGATGGCGCGGGGAGTGGGATTTGAACCCACGGGTCCTTGCGGACATGGGATTAGCAATCCCACGCCCTACCAGGCTAGGCGACCCCCGCACAGATGTGCTGAAATTTAAACTGTTAATTAATCTTGGTTAGGTAGTTTGCCTACTCTTCTCCAAAACGCTTGTAGTTTTCAACAAGGTCTTTTAGCGACATGGTCTTGCCACCGACTATTTTGAGGTCTACCCTGATCTTGCCTTTCTCAATAGTAATTATATTGTAGGTGTTCTCAAAAAGACCTCTCATCCTTTCTGAGGATGCAGTTCCAGCATTTGCAATGGTCAGATGCCCAAAATGCCAGAACCAAGGCCTGTGTTTGTGACCGCAGATTACCAAGTCTATTTTGCTTGCAATTGCGGTGCGCAATACATCACCTGAATCAATTACCGTGACTCTATCAGTGCCTGTGTCTGGCACGCCAATCAAATGATGATGCATGGCAAGTATCTTTGTCTTGTTTGCGTATTTTTTCATGGTACGTTCAAGCCATAGATTTTGTCTGTATCCTACCTCACCTTCGTCTCTGTCAGGCCTTGCCGTGCCCAGAGTTACAAGTACAGTGTTTTCATCAAGCTCGTTTACTGAATCTATAGGAAAGAATTTTTTGAACAAGAGGTACCCCGTGTTTCTATAATCATGATTGCCACTTATTGCAATAATTTTGTCTGTCTCAAATTCAGAAAATTTTTCTTTGCATTTTTCATATTCTTTGAGTAAACCCTCGTTAGTCAGATCACCTGTTACTACAATAGCAGAAGGCCCAAGTTCATTGACTTCTGATACAACCTGATCGAATACATCTTCTTGAAATTGTGAACCTACATGAATATCTGAGATTTGAACTATTTTCATGATTTTATCATAACAAATTGTTGTTTAAGCTTTGGGATTTTCTAGTATAATTCTTGGAAAATTTTCCAGTTAGAGTTAAATATACTCAGATTATCATCTTGGCTGATTTGGGCAAGAAAGCTGCAATTATCAAAGGAGATGGTACTGGCCCCGAACTTGTCGATGCCATGTTGCGTGTTCTAAGAGCTTGTAATACTCAAGTTGAGATCATCTTGTGTGACGCAGGTTCAGAACAATGGGAAAAACACGGAGGTGCAACATACATTCCAGATGCAACTATGAAATTGCTTGAAGAATGTAACGCGTGTTATAAGGGACCCACCACGACGATTCCACGTCCCGATGCACCAAGAAGTGTTGCGGTTACCATACGCCAAAAATTTCAACTTTACAGTAATATCAGGCCCATCAAGACGTACGACCGGCTATCACCTAACAAAAAACTAGATTTTGTTTGTTTCAGAGAGGCCACAGAAGGTCTCTATTCTGGGATTGAGTTTAAGATCTCCGATGATGCCGCTATTGCAATAAGGAAGACAACACGAAAAGGCTGTCAAAGGATTGTCAAATCTGCCTTTGCGTGGGCAAAACAACGTAATATCAAGAAGATCTTTCCAATAACCAAGAGAAATATTCTCAAAGAAACAGATGGAATTTTCTGGAGCGAGGTAGAAAAAGCAAAGATTGAGAATCCTGGCATAGAGGTAGAAGAATATTATATTGATAATATGACCCAACAGTTGGTAAAAAATCCAGAGAGGTTCAACGATTCAATCTTGGTAAGTACTAACCTCTTCATGGATATCATATCAGAATGTGCGTCAGGAAGTATTGGTTCAATTGGAAATGTGTATTCTGCTAATATAGGAAATTCTTATGCCATGTTTGAACCTGCTCATGGCAGCGCACCAAAATACAAAGGATTGGACAAGGTCAATCCTACGGCTGCCATTTTATCTGGTGCATGGATGGTTGAATATCTTGGTGAACCTGACATAAGAAATACAATATTTGCTGCTACCGAACAGGTAGTCAATGAAGGAAAGTATGTAACATACGATATTGGTGGCAATGCAAATACTTCCAAGATGGCTGAAGCAATAGCAGAAATTGCAAAGCAGAAATTAAGAAAATAGTCAGACTCGACGTATACGCGAACGAGTAGATATCACTAGGACAGAAATTATCGAGAATACAAGAATTAGACAAGACAGTTGACCAAATTCAGGAACTGATGCATTTTCATTTGGTGTGAAATTACCTATTATGGGTTGACTTTGTGATACATTGATCTTTGGAATAGAAATTAGATCAGAAGAATAATCGCTACTTTCATTGGTCTGCCCTATCAGGTTGTCTGCGGTTGCGTCAAAATTTAGTTTGTACTTGCCAGGCGATGGGTTATTCCATACAAAACTTACCGGTGAGCTTTGTTTTGCAGGTACATTTGCTGTGGTGATGTTGTCATAAAAGAGATAGCCAGAGTCATTTAGTATCTTTAGTCTAAAAATTATTGAATTTGCGTCAGTACCTCCAGTATTTTCAACTTGTTTTGTCACTATCAACTTCTGGCTTTGATAGCCTTGATTAGTCAATGAAAGCGACCCGTTAACCCAACCAAGCTCTGCATGAGTGGGGTTTTGGTTTTCTACAACAATTATACCTGAAGGCCACATGTCGACCTTGTCATAGTATTGATACTTTCCCATGGTACCAAAAAACTGTGTAAAAGAATGCCCTGGAAGTATGTCTCCGCTATCAAACAACCCCACAGGTCCATAATTTGGGGTTCCAGTCGTAACAGTATGAGTTCTGTTGTCGTTGTTTGTCCATGTGACAGTGGAACCCGGAGATATGTCAACCTCATAAGGCTCATAACATGAATTGTACGGCAAACAATGATTTGCGATTCCATTAACGATTGTTACCTGAACATCTGAGGCATATGCACTTCCTGTCAGTATGAAAAGACAGGCAATCATCCCAATGCCACACAATACATACTTTGATCTCAACAAAATCATATAAGTTATTTTAGAGACAAGTAGTGTGTATAGTTTGCGCATAATGTATATGCTCTTCCAGAAAGCCTAGAGTTTGATACATTCCACAAGTACTAGTTCTTCAAAGAACAGTTTCTTTTTTGCAGTTATTTTTGCAGAAAAACCAAGACTTTCGGTCCTCCTTATCAATTCCAGATAGTTTGCAAGCGATGATGTAAGATACACCAGTTTACCATTTTTCTTTACTACATTGCTTGCTGATTTTATTATATTTGTAGTAACACCAAGACCTTCTAACAAGCCATCTGTCGTAGGATCTATAATTTTCTCGGATGGCAAATATGGTAAATTACACACCACAAGATCAAAATCACAATTAAGACCATCTGCGGCATTGCAACAAATGCAATTTTCTACAACATCACGTGCCTTTTTTAGTGCATTTGGGTTGATGTCAGTAGATACCACAAGTTCAAATTTATCGGATAAAACTTTGGCAAGAAATCCTGATCCTGTTCCAATATCAAGTGCGGCACCTCCTTTTTCGTTTTGAATATAGTCTGCCAAAAAGAATGTGTCCTCTGCTGGTTGATAATATTCATCAAATGATTTTTTTTGCAATATCTATTATCTCTCCATCAGATAGGTCTTCCAGCCTTTTATCAGAGTTCACATCCAGGCCAAAATTCCTTGCAATATTTCGTATAGTCTTTCGCCTAAAGGAAAAAAGCTTGTTTACAGCACCAAGTATGTCTTCAGATATCCTTTGTTTTTGTTTCAGAGAGATTACTACTGAATCGACCTTTGGAGTAGGCTCAAAATTGGCTTTTTTGATATCCATGAGGTGTTTTACCTCAAAACAATAGCTTGCAAGTACAGATATGGCTCTTCTGCCCTTTCCTTCCCTTGCAAGCAACTTTTGAGCAAATTCCTTTTGGACTGTTATTACTGCATGAGAAAACTTTCTTTGAGATAGCCATTCTATGGCATTGCGGCTCTCTGAATATGGAAGATTTGAGACAAATACAGTAAAATCGACATCCATCTCAAAGGCGTCTCCATGTTCTAGTGTGAGATTTGAAATATAAGAAAATCTACTTTTTGCATCCGTGTAAAGTTTGGAATCTTTTTCAATAGAGATTACTCTTTTTGCCTTTTTACACAGATAAGGAACCAAGATGCCCTTGCCAGTTCCCACTTCAAGAACAATGTCATCTCTTTTGATACCTGCAAGAGTAACTATTGATTTTGCTATTGAATTTGATGTTAGAAAGTGCTGACCTAATGTATGACGTTTGCTCATTTTCTGACAAAGAGATTCATTCTAGTTTCACCAGTGATCTCTTCGATTATTCTTTTTGCAACTTGTTTTGCAGGTTCTTTTAGGCCCACTCTTTCTTGCAGGTCCTTGAAATCAGAAAATTTTCGTTTTTCTCGCTCTTCAAGCATTGTCTTCATGTATGTTTTTCCAATACCTGGAATCAACTCTAACGCATGTATTCTTGGAGTTAGTGGTTGGGCATTGTTTAGATAATCTACAAATCTTTGTTCGTTTTGTATTACTATCTTTTCAACTACAGATGCCAATTCGCTTTGTGCTGATGATGATATGTGTGCAAATTCCAGTCTTCCCAGTACTGATAGAATCTTTGTTCTTCCTTCCTTTCCTATGTAAACACGTTCACCAATTTCAAAAGTAGAATTTGGCATTGCAAGCAATTCAAGTATTGTAAGTCTTTCTTCGCCTAGTGCTGTTACAATAATTCCGTCTCTTCCTCGTACAGTAGTTGATTTGCCTCTAGCTACAAAATCTAATACGTATGCGTACTCTTCATACTTTCTAGTTTGAGCTCTCTCCAAGAAAACTCTGCTCCTGAAATCAGGCGTT
The DNA here is from genome assembly GCA_050749105.1 of Nitrosotalea sp. Classification (GTDB taxonomy): domain Archaea; phylum Thermoproteota; class Nitrososphaeria; order Nitrososphaerales; family Nitrosopumilaceae; genus Nitrosotalea. The sequence goes on from JBOGQT010000042.1 coordinate 22,558, forward strand.
CTCCTTGATTATCTTTAGCATTTTTTCAAGCGTTTCTGCTAGAATTAGTTTTTTCCAACCGAAAGTAAACGCTCTCAATTCAGCCTCTGTAGTAGGTAAATTGTTTACAATTTCAACTGCTTCTTCATCAGTTATACCACAGTCTTTTACGAGTTGTTGTTTGAGTTTCTTTGCAGCCTTTGAATCAATTTTTGTAAATTTGGTAACATAATCATATGTCCATCTTTGGATTTGATCCATTGATTCAGGATCTACTTTTTCCATGATTTCCTTAACTTCTGGAATAGAGATGGATTGTTTTTTCTTAACTTCTTCCATATTTACACACCAAACGGTTTGATATGGTCTAACCTAGTGATTAAGGTTTTTGTCTTGTTACCAAGTTTAACTGCTAGTTTTACTGTCCTACGCCCCACAGCATTTACAGTACCCACCTTACCGTGATACCTGCGGTGCGGTAGAGCTTTGTGTTGTGACGGATCTATGATTACCAGAACCTTGTCTCCTACCTTGTACTCTCGAAGTAAGAATGATACTCCTCTCTCTGCGTCCTTTGTCATTACAGATCTTGCCTTGTGCATAAAACCATGAGAATGGCCTCGCGGCTTCTTAGTAGTCATATAGCCAAGACTTCAGTTGAACCTAATTTAATACTTACTGGCTTGTAAAAAGGAAAAATTGGACTTTGTGGTCTTTTTGATACTCTGATTGAAAATAAGGGAAAAGAGGGTTTGAACCTATTCCTCAGGTTCTTCTTTCTTTTTCTTCTTTGTATCGTCTTCTGGGTCTGATACACCACCCTCAGTCACAGTGAAGAGTACTTCTTGTTCTGGGTGGTGTGGGCTGTCAACCATTCTTGCAATTCTCTTCTTACCAGATTTCTTTAGGTAAACACGATAAGTTGAGGCGTGACCAACAACATTTCCACCAGTTGGTCTTGTTGGGTCTCCAAAGAATGTGTCAGGAGATGACTGGACTTGGTTGGTAGCTATTATTGCGATATTGTATGCCTCGGCAGTTCTCGAAAGCAAGTGCATAAACTTGTTTAGTCTTTGTTGTCTTATCGAGAGAGTTCCTCTGCCAAGATATTCTGATCGGAACAATCCGACTGCAGAATCTACTACAATTAATTTGATCTTGTTTTCTTCAATTACAGGACCAACTTCTTGCATTATCAGTTCTTGGTGGGAACTATTGTATGCTTTTGCTACTATGATTCTATCAAGAGCTTTTTCGGGCTCTAGTCCCTTTGCTTTTGCAATTGAGACAATTCTTTCTGGTCTGAATGTTCCTTCTGTATCAATGTACAAAACTCCACCATCCAATCCTCCTTCTTCTTTTGGTTTTTGGACATTAACACATAATGTGTGACAAAGCTGTGTCTTTCCAGAGCCAAATTCGCCATAGACTTCTGTTACCGCTTGTGTTTCTATTCCTCCGTCAAACAGAGTATCAAGCGAGTTTGTTCCAGTGGAGATCTTACCTATATCCTGTCTTCTTTTGTAAATCTCAGTTGCGCTGACAAATTCTTTTTGGAGTTGACCGCTTTCAACTAGTTGCAGCCTTGCCTTGTTTACTAGTTTTACAGCTGTCTCATTATCCATGCCAGTGATTTCTGATATATCTACAGGACCTCTTATGACAAGATCTAGTATGTTATGGACTCCTGCGTCGGTTAGCTTCTTGGAAGTTACGGGGCCTACCCCTTCTAGACTTTCTAATCTTAAATCATCCATCTTACCGTATGTTACGGTACGAGTACCTAATAAATATGTCGTTTAGTGGTTCTGTAAACTTAACAGCACATTCGCCAACCTAGAAAATTGTCAACCATCGGCTCATTTAGGCACGCTTTTATGCGAACGAACGATCGAGGATCTGAGAAATGAAAAAATTCATTCAAGAAAGATGTACGGCTATTCAAAATTATTGGAAAGAAATGGTCATAGACATAAAGAAAGACAACTGGTCTCGAATGTTCTATTTCGCAATTCCGTTTATTTTCTTAGCAATATTATTTCTTATTTTAGGCCATTTCGAGTTAGATTTAGCCATAACTCTGACCATAGTGGAGATACCGATATTCGTGTTTGGTGCATTTCTAGCCAGTAGAATACTTCGTGAATCCCTTGAACGTGAGATGGAGATAGCAAAGGGAACAACTACAGCGGAAGGCATGAAGGGTCATAAAAAAGACCTCCTAGAAATGCTAGAGGTTAATGCGTATGAGGGGGGCATGAATTGGACTTATGGTAGACTTGATAGATTCTATTGGAACGATAGAAATAGGAAATTGTCTTACTTACTTGTTCATCTAAAAGAATACAATGATGTCTATAGATTGTATGAATTATCAAAAAATTTTTCAAATGAACAATGTGATAAAATACAAAGATTACTTGATGAATTTTTTGATTATGTAAACAAACAGTTTGAATCGTTTATAGATATTCCTGTTAAACCAGATCATCCATTACCTTTATCCCCAGCCTTCATGAAAAGTAGATTGATACCATATCTCCTAACCCACATTTACATGAATCTTGGAAAAGAAAAGATTATGTCTTCTTGTGAGATAGTAAATGATTCTTCTTTGCAATACGGGAAAAATGATATCGCCTATGGCAATATTGCCTCTTTACAAAATCTAAAAAAATTAATCCAATCTCTAGAGACAGATCATAAGATGCAATCGATTGTGACAGAAATTACCAAAATAGGCGGACTTCTAAATGATGATACCTTGATTAAAGAATTCAATGAAAAACGTAAAGCATTAAAAATTGAACATGAACATAAAAACTTCAAAGGAAAATGTGACGCATGTCCTGAATCAGTTTGATTTCCTTAGATACTCACTAAGAATTACTCTTATCACTTCGGGCACAGTTTCTAACATTCTCTCCTTTCGTTCCTTCTCAAGTGCTTTTTCCATCTCTTCAGGTATTGAAACCATGAATCGCTTCATTGCCATATACTTATTGATACCTATCGATATATTTAATAATATCGCTATGTATAGTATCAATAGATACCTAATGACACAAGACACAAACAACAGACAGGAAAAAGGAAAGGAGATAGCCCTTAATCCAAATGTTCAGATTCTACGAATTAATGATTATACCTATCATGTAAAATCTCAGACAACCAAGAGAGAGTATGACGTAATTCATACCGAAAGCGGTTGGATCTGCGGATGCTCTGATTTCACTTACAGGCATTCTAAGATAGGGTGTTGCAAGCATATCCACGCTGTAGAATTTTCAATCAGGCTTCGAGATCAGGTGCGAAAGGAGAATCAAGTGACAATCGAACAACTGAATGTATCTGTTTGTACTGCTTGCAATTCTGACAAGATAGTAAAGCATGGAATCAGACACAACGACAATTATGATATTCAAAGATGGTTCTGCAATGAATGTAAGAAATGGTTCAGTTTCAACATCGGATTTGAAAAGATGCGAGCAAATCCGCAGGCAGTAACATCAGCAATGCAACTCTACTTTACAGGCGAATCCCTAAGAAGCATACAAAAGTTCTTGAGATTGCAAGGTGTCAATGTGTCACATCAAGCTATCTACAAGTGGATAAAGAAATACACTAAGCTAATGGAGAATTACCTATCCAAGATTACGCCACAGGTAGGCGACACATGGCGAGCCGATGAGGTATGGGTAAAGGTCAAAGGTGATATGAAATACCTATTTGCCTTGATGGATGACGAAACACGCTTTTGGATAGCAAAAGAGGTTGCCAATTCAAAGGAAAAGCACGATGCCAGTTCATTATTCAAACAAGCTAAGGAAGTAACTGGAACAAAGCCAAAAGTGATAATCACAGACGGTTTGAGATCTTATGCAGATGCCTATAACAAGGAATTTCGAACACAGCAAAATCCAAGAACCGTTCACATAAAGCAAATAAGGTTGCAAGGACAAAGGAACAATAACAAGATGGAACGACTAAACGGAGAATTTAGGGATAGAGAGAAGGTAGTAAGAGGATTGAAAAAAGACGATTCTCCGCTAATCTCAGGCTATCAAATCTATCACAATTACATTAGACCTCACATGGCTTTGAATGGTAAAACACCAAGTGAAGCTTGTGGAATGAAGATTGAAGGCGATAACAAGTGGCTTACAATAATTCAAAATGCAAGCCATGAGCCGACAGTTGACACGAAGAAAAAGTCAATGGATGTGCTATCAAGTTGACAGAACCACAAATTCATATCGACTTTTTTTTCTAAAACCTTTTGAGTCATGATTTATCCATGTTTTTGCCGTTTAATAGGGTTTACTATCTTTGATTCTGTACTTTTATTTTTATACATAGTGGGTGTTATATTGACAGTATCTCCTCTCAATACGAATGTGATTGTCTCAGGTTGACCCAATGCTTCCATAACAGGCTTGGGAATACTGCTTTGATAACCTCTTGTTTGATTGAAGTTAACACTCACCGTGAACTCTTTAGCATCCTTCTTCCATTTGGGCACAATGTAATTTTGTGCTATCTACGTATAAAAATCTATCTACGTATTTAACACAATGTTAATATATATACGTATATACAATATACGTAGATAAGAATGACACAAACAAACCCCCGTGAAGAAAAAGGGAAAGAAATCGCACTAAAAAGCGATCTAATCCGTGTATCTGATTATCAATATCATGTTCATTCTCAAACAACCAAACGAGATTATGATGTTATCAAAGTAGGTACTAATTGGATTTGTAATTGTCCTGATCACACCTTTAGAAAGATTTGTTGTAAGCACATTCATGCAGTGGAGTTTTCAATCAAGATCAGACAAGAGGTTAGAGAAAAGAACAAGGTAACAATTCAATCAATTACAATAGATTCATGCCTATTCTGCAAGTCGAAAGAGATCAAGAAATATGGAATCAGGCACAACAAGAATTACGACATTCAAAGATTTGTCTGCCAAGCTTGCCATAAGACATTTAGCGTAAACATTGGCTTTGAAAAGATGAAACATAATCCTAAGGGAATCACAACCGCTATGCAACTATACTTTAGTGGAGAATCATTAAGGAACGTTTCAAAATCCCTAAAGCTTCTGGGAATGGATGTTACTCACCAGACTGTGTATAATTGGATCAAGAAATACACTGAACTAATGGGAAAATACATTGAGAAAATAACTCCACAAGTAGGGGATGCATGGAGAGCGGATGAAATCTTTGTCAAGATTAGAGGGGATCTAAAATATGTATTTGCACTTATGGACGATGAAACTAGATACTTGATTGCTCATGAAGTAGCAGACAAAAAAGAAGGCCATGATGCAAGCAGCTTATTCAAGAAGGGAAAAGAGGTAGCAGGAACAAAGCCAAAGGTCTTGATTACTGACGGGTTACAATCATACAAAGAAGCTTACCAAAAAGAGTTTTGGGAGATTGACAGGACAAAGAGGACACTTCATGTCAGACATATCAGATTACAAGGCGACATGAATAACAACAAAATGGAGAGGATGAACGGCGAGATCAGAGATAGAGAAAAGGTCATGCGTGGTATAAAGAAGGCAGATACTCCAATCTTGAAAGGGTATGAAATCTATCACAATTACCTGCGGCCACATCAGGGACTAGAAGGGAAAACGCCTAGTGAAGCTTGCGGAATTAAGATTGAGGGTGATAATAAATGGAAAACTTTGATCGAAAATGCCAGTATTTAGATCTTCGGTTTATCATAATTGATTTAAATATGATTTTATGTTTCACCAATTAACTTTAATTTAAGTATAGACGTAAAACTTAAATACCACATGTGCACTTATATACAAAATTTTGTTAATACAACGCAAGTTGACACAATTCGAGTACAAGATTTTATGTAGTGATCAACATACCTGTGGTCAAGTAATGCAGGGAATGAAAGACATGAATTTCAAAAACGTGAAAAGAACCCCAAAAGCATCGACAGGAGATCATTCTGCAATAATTAATCTATCAAATGCGGATGAAGCCTTCAAACAAGCTAAAAAACTATTTGCTGAATTCGATAACAAGATACTGGATATTCAAGTATCTCCGAAGAAATAACGAGGCATATTACCGTGGGGAGGCATACTAATCTATATGTAGTAGCCTCTATGGCGAATTCACCAGAAGCAATCAGAGCATCTCTTTCATCATCTCTTGGTGTTAAACTACCGATACCTATGATCAGAATGCATGATTGTGTCAATCCAGTATTCTGGTGGAGTTTGACTATACCAAACAAAACTAAATTTCTAAAAAAATTAAGAATTTATCAACGTGCTAACAGGAATTTGAAAGTATTTTTGATGGACTAACTCATCAACCGAAAGTTTACAGTCAATTTATCAACCGCAGACTTGACAGAACCCGTTTAGTGGAACTGTTACGTTCTCGGTTGTTTCTTTTTACTGTTAATTTCGGTTGGTAAATCAAGGTTTATTAGAAAAACCCCAAACTGTGGTTTAGATGAATTATCAGAATACTGTAATAGCTTTGATAACTTTGGCAGTCGCCGTTTCCACACTTGTATCTATGTGGTACATACGCTTTCAGGAGAAAAGACGCATGCTTAGAAATGAGTATTATCAACACGTAAAAGATCTTATAAAATCAGTTTATGATAGTACTGATCAACATACAGGGCAACCTAGAAAAGACGATGATTTTGGAAAATCAGTAGAGGATCATCAATTAAAAGAAAACATATTACAGCATTTTTTCTCTTATCAAGAAACTGATCATGTTAAAATCTTTGATCTTTATTTAGAACGTATCAAGTTAAACCATGGCACTAGAACAGAATTTAGCCATATTTTCCATAGATATTTTTCTGAAATAAACACGACAAGTAATTCTGAATTTGGAGTTTGTAAGGGATGTATTGATAAATTTGGATTTTTTGACGGGAAGAAAAAATACCGAAAAATATTAGATTCATTTCCTAAAGATACTTGAATTTTGTATCAATGTAACCCACTTGTTATCTCCTTGAATCTCTATTCCTGCCCTATCTGCTGGCGTATCTCCCTCTAGTGCCATGTGAGGTCGTACGTAATTATGATACAACTGGTAGCCTTTCAATAATGGAGAATCTTTCTTTTTCAATCCCCTTACTACCTTCTCACGATCTCGTATTTCTCCATTCAATCTCTCCATTTTATTATTGTTCATGTCGCCTCTTAGGTGAATGTGATTGATGTGCAAAGTACGCTTAGTTCTATCAATCTCCCAAAACTCTTTCTTGTAAGCATCGTGATACGATGGTAATCCATCAGTGATTATCACTTTTGGCTTTATTCCTGCTACCTCTTTTCCCTTCTTGAATAAGCTACTTGCATCATGACCTTCTTTTCTGTCTGCTACTTCTTTTGCTATCTAATATTTTTCCCAGAAATCATAATCTTTCCTAATCTTTTCTGAAATGAGCCGAAATTTTGCAAGAAGAAGATCCGAAAAATGTGCCGACAACTAGACAGCGTCTTTTTTAGTATTTTAGAGGTATGCTATTCTTATCCATATAGTTATAAAATAAAAGCACTAAATCTTTTCATGGCAGAATGGGAAAAAGCCATAGCAGATGTAAAGTTAGAACCTGGTCATTGGCAAGCACCCGATCCACGTATTAGTGGGCATAAATGGCAGGCAATTAATGAACAATCTGAAATGAGAGTACATACTACAAATGGAAGATTAGTTAAATTAAAATTCTTCAAGGGGTCAATAGTTCAAATACTTTCAAAAAAAATAAGATACAATCCTACTGACGTTATAGAAGGAACATTATAACCCGTAACTTTACACCCATTTTCTGACATCCAAAAACCAACCGTTTCTTTACAGTCTGTTTTGGTTGACAGTTTCAACCTCTAACTAGCCAGTGTAACTAAACGAGTTCTATATAGTTGACGGGAGATAAGATGATTTTTTTCTTCGTGTCAAAGGTCGTGACATATTATTCATAAACAGGAGAATGGCCTTGTTGTGACTTGGGACTTCTACTATTGAACTTGTAATGTGTCTTTGAATCCTTTAATGTTTTCTTAGTAAATTTATTGATTTTTTTATCCTTTTTCTTTTGTGGTTTTTTTGACTCTATTTGAGAAATAACAATATCAATAAAAGTATAGTTCACACTGTTTGGCTTTACTATCTTTGCTTGGTTTTTCTTTTTTGGTTTCATTTTTTCTCAATATCCACGCATGAGTTATTTGGTAAAATGACAATTTGTAAAAACTACAATCAAAATTAGTGTCACAATACTTTAACAACGAGGTTTTTGTTTATGGCAAATAACTTGGTGTAGACGCTGAATGGTATAATTTTTTTGGTTCTGTCAACTTGAGAGCACATCTGTTGATTTTTCTTCATGTCAACTGTAGGCTCATGGAATTAAATCTCCAAAATGATAATCTTCGTAACCATCCAGTATTATGGCCATCAGACATTTTTGTAAAGCCTCCACATATAATGTAAGGTTGCGATAATTGCAGTAACTGACAATATTATAATAATCTTAAATTCCCATTGTTGACCGAATGTATTTGAAACATTTGATCCAAATGCTCCAACATAGTGTAATGATACTATGAATGATGTAACGGATAGAATTATTATACTTTTGAGTTCCCATTTTCTACTAATCATGCCAATGTCCTCTCAGACTTGTCACCAAGAGTCATGGTAGTGAAGTCCTTTCATCTAATAGTATTTGTATGATTTTTGTTTGTAAACTTGAAATCATTAGAAGTTGACCTACTGCTAGATTCTTTTCTGTTTCAGTCGGAGTTACAATATACTTTGTCGGTACTGTCAACTTAATGGCTCATTGTGTGGTATTCATTACGTTATATTTTCGGAGACAAAATAGAATGTTGATCAGTATCACCACTCCAAACATAACAAAGATCAATGGAATAGCTATCGTTAATTGATCTTGTGTTGCCGTATTCTTCTGTATAACGAGGTAGGAAATTATTGAGTAGATGAACGTAATAATAACAACTCTTGTAATGAGTGCCTTAGTGATGCCTGCAGAGAACATGCCTACCACAAAGAACAGATGTAGTTTCAAGTTTATGAATATATCCCATAATCATTCGTCTGTTTTCATCTGTCTGGCTTTTTGTCCATTTTGTTTTTATTCCTTTGTCCTTGCAACTTGATTTGCTTGACATTGACTGGTCTAGGATTTTTTAATAAGAAAACATGGCCATTGCGATTAACGGCCTAGCCTACCACTTGTCATTATCTTAACCGCATACCACATCATCACTATGAAAGTGATTGCTACTGACATGCTGATAAAAAGTCCATATTTAGAAAGCAAATCTGTATGGGATATTTTATCTGAGTAACCTAATGCAAGTAAAACAATAGCACTAGTAATGAAAACAGCAAGATCTATTGTAAGAAGAATTTTCCTTGTCTGTTTTCGCATTAACCTTTATTCTTTACTTGTGTTTTGAATTAAGGTAATCCATTTATGTTCACCTTCAATCTTAATTCCACAAGCTTCACTTGGAATCTTCCATCTAAAACCATATGTGGCCTAATGTAATTTTTGGTATAGTTGGATCTAGTCAGGAACTGTTACCTGTAGGTTGTTTGTTTTGACTGAATTTTCGTTGCTGGATTACAAGTTACACTAGACATTAGCTCCGTTCAGTTTTAGGATCTGTTAGTTGAAGTTAGGGGATCGTATGATATTGGCGTTCTGCTACTCCCCATGCCATGGCAAAAGCAACTATGCTTGCCACCAAAACGCCTCCAATCAATTGTGCTGTATTTAGTGGAGTGCACCCAATGTATCCGTAAGCTTGCTCTCCACATGATGATGGTTGTTGTGCATAGGCCAAGTTGTTACCTGCCATAGCAACTATGCCTATTGTCATAATGACTCCAGTCAGTTTTGCTGCACCTAGGTTAACCATGTTATAAATAGGACATCGCAATATTTACGCTAGCTGGAACTCTACTAACATTCGGTATGTGCTAACCATTTGTTGTCACCTTCTAACCTGTGTAAAGTAACCTTGATACGCCCTAACTTTCCATGACCTTGAAAAAACTTACCATGTCTTCTTCATCAATTAATTCATCCAAATGGGCTTTTACTTCGCTTATGATTGCATCATAATCTTTTGAATAAACCTCTTTGAGTACGGATTTTAGATATTCCGGGTGTTCATGGCATTCCCTGATTGTCATGTTGTAAAGAGAATCCAGTTTGGCTACTAGCAAATTATATTTCGTATTTCCCATGCTCATCAGGACAACTTCTAAGGATGATACTAGAGCGATTTTATGCTGTTCAGCATAATACCCCATCACAGTTCAATATCCCCCATGGTTTTAACCATTTCCGAAATTGGAAAAATTAACGACGTTTACTTGCATTTTGGATAACTATATCAAATTACTAAACTAGAGTACGGTACTGGTTTTCTTATAGTCCTTGCAATCTTCTTTTCCTTTTTTCTTTTAGTATCATCCATCCACATCCAATGCTTACAGCTCCACAAACAAGTGATGATAAAGCCAGCCTCAGTATAGTATTTGCTCCTGCCTTATGAATAACAAACAGGTTATAGCTTACAACCTCGTTTTGGTTATCTAAAATATTCAGAGTATAGCTTCCTGGTTGGACTTGCCACACAGTAGAATCTGTCGTATCTATTCCGTTTAGAACCAGTGGATCAGTAACAGTTGTTGCACAATCTGTATTATCACTATCGTCTTCCGGACACAAGGTGGCAGTTGGATTTCCCTGAGTAACTTGGAATTTTACTAGTTTGTCATTTTGAGCAACATCCACAGTCAAGAAAGAATTTTGTGGTCCAGTTGCGGCATTTGTAAAGTTTAGAGTGTCAGAGACAACTGGCTCTTCCTCCAGTCCTGCAATTCTGACAAGACCATATCCAAACCACATGAGAAGACATATACTAATTATTTCCACAATGACGTAAACTCTAAAGCCCAAAACAAGTTCTCCTTTCGCACCTACATCGAGCGATAGATTTTTTCATACAATAACATAACAATGGCATGCTTTTTAGCATTTTTTCTTGCACGAAAATGTTCAACTAATTCATCATTGGGTCAGATGCCTGTTACATGTATAGTTTGGTGTACCTGATTGCAATTTAATGCAATCAAAAGTTAATTTTCTTATGTTATGCTAGCTGGCTTTAATTCCACGTCATCACGATTATAGAATATCTTTTCAGGTGTTATTGTAACAGTACAGTTTCGCTTGAATTTCATCTCTCTTCCATTTCCTACCGTATCTTTGAAAAGAATTCGTGGTTCTTTAGTGACATCAACAGAATATTGTTTTCCTTGTTTGGTTGTCTTGGGTTCTTGACAGTCTTTTACATCAATTAATTTGGAACACCCTATAGAATTTGATTCTGTTATCGACATGCAGATTCCCAACTCATAACTATAAAAAAAGATTCTGTTATCATTAATTTTGATTGTTTCCCGTAAAACATGGCTAGAAAATACGAACCTAAGGCTACTTTCTTCTTCTTTGGCCTGGTTTGTTTTGTCCAGGGAATCTTTTTAGTATGAATCTCTTTCTAAAATTATCACGATTTCTTGTAATGCCAATTTCCCCATGTCGTTCTCTTGCTGGAACCTTTGGAGTTTGGCCTCTAACTTTACCTGCTTTAGTAAGCGAACCGTGAGTTGGCACGAAGTAGTTCGTCTATTAATGCAATTTATGTATTTGGTTTGCCCGACTACCAGTACTTTGCCTTTATTGTCTCAATGACACGTTCGTGTTCTCCGCCTTTTTTCCTTGCAAATTTTTCCATTGCGTTTAGTGGTACTCCACCCAAGGTTTTTGCAATAGTAGTAAACATCTTTTTCCTAAGTGGACTATTCTGTCCTGTTTTACTCATGAATTTCTGAATTCCATACTTGAAGTTGTGCTGCCATGTCTTGTACATGACACCTAGCTGAGCCGCAGTCATCTCATTGCCAATATCGAAAAATTCTGATTTTTCAAGCAATCCAATTGGAACAAAAGTCAATGGTGTTGTCGTAAACATTGATTCTGGTTGTTCTCTTTCCAATTCATTTATCAGACGTATGGTATCCCATGCGTCCTCTTCAGTCTCTGCATTATCTAATCCCATGATTAGTGTAAACGCAGGTATCCAGTGATACTCGTTTAGTGTTTTGACGCCTTCCTTTACAACCCAGTGCCATTCTTCTGGCTTGTATGGAGATAATTTTCTGTCAGCATATTTTCCTATCAGTCTGAGGCTTCCGGTCTCAAAGCCGCATTGGATTCCAATCAAGTTAGTAGGGCTCGAACGAATAATTTTTGAAATGTTTGGAACTAATTTTTCATCAGCTATAGCACCTGCAAGAGTTCCGTGAGTAGGATTGGTGTGTACAATACCAGTTGACATTACTGCTGTAAAGAGTTCTTCTAGTGCTTCCCTGTTTGGCGCCATGTTCTTTGTCTTTCTTGGATCAAGACCATACACAAAGATATCATCGCTATGCAGCCAAGCATTTCGTTGTCCTCCTTTTTTTATGTTGATTTCGATCTCTCGCTTTACTTTCTCTGGTGGATAGTACCTGAGTGGTCGTAAAGTAACATCGCAAAACTTACATCCTCTTCCACACCCACGCATGACCTCAACCATTCCGTGCATGCTAGGCTCTACAATATCAGGAATATCATCAATTTCTGGCTCATCCCAGTAATGGATGAATCTTCCGTGGAATTTGTTTTCATCTTTTCCAAATTCTTTTATGTCAACCTTGAAATCGCTTTTAACAAATGGATTCATGTTATCAAATTCGTTGCCGATTAGTTTGTCAAAGAAAAGACCAGCGTGACCATCAATTTCTGGAGCAATACCACCAAGTTCTCCTTCCAGTACAGCATACAGACCATATTCCTGAATTTTCTGTGGGTCGTAATTATATTGCCAAGTTCCAGATGCGCCAACAACTACCTTGGCATGGCTTCCATTCTTTTTCTTTGCTTCATTAATTTTCTTGTGTAAATCTGCATTGTAATACTCATCATATGATATCTGCTTTCTGCCATAGGTAAATGTCATTGTTACAGGACCCATTCCAAGTGGATCCATCTCATATGTACCAACCACCTCGGTTTCAGGACCGATGAATTTGTCAATGTGATCCGGATGAGCAATTACCACATCCTCTCGTTTGTAGCCATCTCTCAAAAGTGCCGCTTCTACCTTTCTGAGCCCATAAGGAGCATAGTTGGCAATCCCATTGGTATGAGATATTGGATTACAAATAAAATCGAAAAGTATCTTGGGAGTTACTTGCTTTCCCAAAAGATAATACCACATGCTGTTTTTTGGCCTGTGCGGGTCAATTGCAGGAGCACATCCAAAGAAGGTGGCCAAAGATATCCCACGATAGGGCGACATTAGTGTACGATCTGCACTCAATACAACTTTAGGATGAGCCAATTTTCAATCTCAATGAATTCATATAGCATTTTAAAGTTTCCTGTATTTTCAAGAGCTAATAATTCTCTAGTATGCCTGATTTGCTTCTGTGGGTATATCCAAATTCCTTGTTTGCAAGCAAATACTGACCATCAAATACTGTACCATCTTTGCATGTCAAGGCATCACCAAAACAACAACTTCCGCAAAGCCCCATTCCGCACTTCATCATCCGTTCAATACTGGCTTGAACATGGATATTTTTTTCAACAGCAAGTTGTACCACTTTGTGCATCATTTTTTCAGGTCCGCAAGTATAAACTGCATCAAAGGTATTTTCCCTAAGCAGTCGTTGCATTGCATCAGTTACAAGTCCTGATTCCCCATAAGTTCCATCTTCAGTTACCGCTAAAACTTTGTGTTTGTTTTTCTCTAGGAGTTTATTTGCAAGCCCCTCAAAGAAAACCTCCTGTTTTGTTTTAGCACCCATTACCACGGTTACGTCATCAGTCATTTTCAGAAATGTTACAAGCCTCATTAGAGGAACAAGACCTGTCCCTCCGCCCACCAGCAACAATTTTCCTTGCTTTATGGCAAAGGAATTTCCGTATGGTCCTCTAACTCCAATTTTATCGCCAACTTTCACAGAGTAAAGGGCAGTTGATGCCAAACCATGTTTTCTAACTGTGAAAGCTGCCTTTTCCCTTTCTTGCGATATCATTATACTCATTGGGAGCTCGTTTACCCCTGGAATCCAGACCATTGCAAACTGCCCAGGCAGTACTTTTGATAGCAGATCATCAGAGAAAACTAGAGTGCGTACAGTCGGGGTTTCGTCAATTATTTTTTCAATTGTCACTATTTTTGAAGTGTCAATGTTTCTTTGCAATTCCAACCATATCACCAATTTTCTGAAAACTTTTTCTTTGCATGTATTCTGCTATTCCTTTATTTATTTCCGAGAATGTGCCGACCCATTTTTCTGCAATGGCACTGCCAATTTGAACTGCGCTGGCGCCTCCAAGTATAAACTCCACTGCATCCTCCCAGCTTGATACTCCACCACAACCAATTATTGGAATATCAAACTTTGATGAGATTTCATAAACACATCGTACCGCAATTGGCTTTATCGGAGTTCCCGACAGTCCTCCTATCTTGTGACTAAGTACTGGCCGTGTTGTTTCAACGTCAATTGCCATGGCTCTTACTGTGTTTATTGCAGTTATAGCATCGATACCTGCTTCACAAGATGCTCGTACTGTTTCAAGATAATCTGATGAACCAAGACCAACTTTGGCTATTACCGGAACCTTGGATGTTTTTTTTACTTCTTTGACTATAGTTTGTACAAGTTGTGGATCATCACCAACTTCAAGTCCCACTTTTTCTACGTGAGGACATGACAGGTTTAGCTCGTATGCTAAAACCTTGACATTTTCAAATTGTTTTATCATAAAAGTAAAATCTTCCGGAACAGAACCGACCAAACTAACTACAATTGGAACTGTATTGTTGGACGAGATCATCTTTGCAAAGTATGTAGCTCCAGGATTTGAAAGTCCGACTGCGTTCAGATATCCACTCTTTACTCCAACTACGGTTGGATTTGGATATCCCTCCCAAGGTTCTTTGCTCAGAGATTTTGTTACCAGCGCTCCTGCCCCTTCCTTATATAAGCGAGCAAAAACTTCAAGCGATATGCCAAGAATGCCTGAAGCAAGCATTGTGGGTCGTTCAAGTGATATTGGCCCCACACATGTTGAGATGTCGGGATTCACTTCTAATTATAAAAAATAATTGTCTTATAACAGTTGATGCGAGGCTCACCTACTGTTACCTTTTTTAGTGAGACATGGAAATGCCTTGTATGCATTCTGTGATTCTGACAGAGCTCGGTATCGCAATTTTTGATAACAACAAATGTGTAAAATCCATTCCGTTTAGAAATCCTGCAAAAGAATACATCGAGTTAAAGAAAGAAAAGGCAGACATCTACGAGCTTGAGCAATTTCTTTCCCAGTCAAATACAACCGTATCTGTTAACGATACAGGTCTTCTCAAAATTTTAAAGAAAAAATCAATAGATGCCGAACTGATGGAAGAAAGCAAGATTGAAACAATTCAATCTTCCAAGATCAGGGTGCTTGTAGATTCGGGTTTTGCAACAGATGAGCATGATGCAAGAGGAAAATTAAGAGAGTTTGCAATGCAGCTTTCCTCTTCAAAGGTTACAGAGATTTCTGAAAGTCCCGACCTTCATGTCATTCAGGCTATAAACATGTTAGATGAGACTGACAAGATAATCAACCTGTTAAGCTCAAGGCTCAAAGAATGGTATGGTCTTCACTTTCCAGAGCTAGACAACCTTATTGATTCAATTGTCGGTTACTCTAAAATAGTTCTGGCTGGCCGTAGAGATGACCTCAATCAAAAGGTGTACGTTGATGCAGGATTTCCTGATGAAAAAGTAGAGATGTTATCACTCTTGCAAGAAAAGAGTAGAGGAGGACAAATTTCAAACGAAAATCTTTCCATAGTACAAGGCCTTGCAAAACAGATTTTGGAACTCTCTGAGCTAAGAACTACTTTGGAAAAACACATAGAAGTACAGATGACGACAATTGCTCCAAATCTTTCTGGAATTTTAGGAACCTCTGTAGGAGCAAGAATACTAGGCAGAGCAGGCAGTCTCAGAAGACTGGCAACCATGCCCGCAAGTACGATTCAGGTACTAGGAGCAGAAAAAGCACTTTTCCGTTCTCTAAAGACCGGTGCCCAGCCTCCAAAACATGGCTTACTGTTCCAGCACACTCTGGTTCATGCAGCTCCTAGATGGCAGCGTGGAAAGATCGCAAGGGCAATAGCCGCAAAGGCCGCTCTGGCTGCAAGGGTAGATGTTTTTGGAGCAGGAAGAAATGAGACACTTTTTGAAAAATTGAACATAAGAATTACCGAGATTGGGGAGAAATACAAGAACCCTCCTCCTGAGAGACCATCAGCACCCATGCAGCAACGTAGACCGTTTGAGCAAAGAGAGAGAAGGTATGGTGGTTCAGGCAAACAAAGAGACAAAAAGAACGACTGGCAAAAGTCAAAACGAAGGAAATTTGGACAACGAAGAAGGTAACATTTTCTGGGTTAAGATAGAAGGGGAAAAAAAGCTCGCCACTTTAAATCTAGTTCCAGGAAATCAAGTTTACAGAGAAAAACTAGTCAAAATTGATGATGAAGAGTTTAGAGCATGGGATCCTTTTAGAAGCAAGCTTGGTGCCGCCATAATGAATGACCTCCATATGCTTCCCATAGTTAGAAAATCACGAGTTCTATATCTTGGTGTGTCCACCGGAACAACTGCAAGTCATGTCTCAGATATAGTAGGTCCAAGCGGTATTGTATTTGGTGTTGAACATACAAGTAGGGTTGCACGAGAATTTCTAGACAGGGTTGCATCTTACAGACCCAACATAACGCCCATTTTGCAAGACGCAAGAAGTCCCAAAGAATATTTTTCAGTTTATGGAAGTATTGATGTTGTTTATGCCGATATTGCACAACCAGATCAAACAGAGATTGCCATCTTGAATTGCAAGACATACCTAAAAAAAGATGGCTACCTTATGTTAGTAGTAAAAACACGCAGCATAGATGTTACCAAAGAACCTTCCGAAGTGACTCGCATGGAAGCCAAGAAATTAAAAGACAATTTTGAGATAATTCAAGAAATTAACTTGGCTCCATATGAAAAGGACCACAGTATGATCGTTGCAAGATATCTCGGATGAATCTAGTTAGTTCCAAGCAGAATTTTTACTGGCTTCCAACTCTTTCGGACAAACTTTGGCGGCATGCCATTTGCGTTAATGGCTCCTTTTATGAAGTTCATTGTCTTAGAGTCGGATGGATACCCGCTTCCCACATCAAAGCTCTTTCGTATCTTCTCAATAGCTCTGTCTCTGTTTACCTTAGCAATGATAGATGCTGCGGAAACTACTGGAAATCTCTTGTCTGCATGATGACTAGAATGTATCTTGTTAATGTGAGAAAGTTTTGAAATTAGCTTCCCAAACCTTGCTGGATTGACATCACATGAATCAACGTATGCCGAATCAGGTTGCAGCCTAGCAATTACCTTTGCCATGTATTTTCCCTCCAGTTGATTCAATTCGTTCTTTTTCACGCTTTGATCTATTATACGCGGGGAAATTTTCGCTACATAATAGTCATCCACGATTGCAAGTATTTCCTTATACAGCCGCTCTCGTGCTCTAGGCGTAAGCTGTTTTGAATCTCTGACACCAATGTCAGAGAGATGTTTTATCTTGTTGCGTTCAATGCATATACCTGCAATAACAAGTGGGCCCATGACAGAACCCCTTCCAGCGTCGTCAACTCCACAGATCAACATTTGAGTTGTTCTTGCGCTAGATGTATAAAATCATTTTAGATTACATCATAGAGTTGGAATCAGATCTTGCTGAAATAGTTGAAGGTACTACCAAGCTTCTAGTACCTAAGGAGTCACTAGTAGCAAAAGCTCCTTCCAGAGAGCCAGCTTTCTTTAATCCAAGAGCAAAGATAAACAGGGATTTTTCAATAATAGCATATGCGGCTTTTCTAAAAAACTTCAAGGGACCAAAAATCTTTCTTGACTCACTTGCAGGTATTGGCGCAAGAAGCATCCGAGTTGCAAATGAGATAGATGGCATGGAGAAAGTTTTTGTAAATGACGTAAATCCAAAAGCTCTGGAAATTGCACAGGACATTGCCAAATTAAACAACATTACAAATTGTGTTTTCTCAGAAAATGAGGCATGTAGATTTCTTAGTTTACATTCTAAAAGAGAAGAAAGGGGAGCGATTGTTGATATCGATCCCTTTGGTTCTCCATCAAGATATCTTGATTGTGGAATCAGGGCCACATTTCATGGTGGTCTTCTTTCCACCACAGCTACAGACCTTACAGTTCTACACGGACTATTTCCCACTGCATGCAAAAGAAAATACTATGGTGTCCCAGTCAGGGCCGAATATGGTGATGAAATTGCGCTCAGATTGATTCTTGGGTGCATAAATATGGTTGCTGGAAGGCTAGATGTGAAAATTGCTCCCCTATTTGTGCAAAATAACATGCATTACTACAAGACCTACGTCAAAGTGCTTGTCAGAACAAATGACCAAGAAGAGATTGGATACATCTTGAATTGTAAAAATTGTGGTAACAGGCACACTACAAAAGAAATCAAGGGCGAATGTGATATTTGTAAATCAAAAGCAGAACTTGCAGGTCCACTCTGGATTGGAAGCCTCTACGACAAGGACTTTGTAAATGAGATGATTGTCAAGGAGGAACAGCTCCAAGTAGATAAATCATGCAAGAAGATCTTGGAAAGATGCAGGGATGAAACTGACATGTCACCTACGTACTTTACGATTGATGAGGTAGCACATATGAAACGTTCCGCACCAATCTCGCTATCAAAAACAATCGAAAAGATTCAGAAAGCTGGTTTTAGAGCAACTGCAACAAGTCTTAATCCTGCAGCCTTCAAAACAGATGCTCGCATAGACGAGATTTTGTCTATAATCTAATTTCCAAGATACCCCAAGCAGATATGGTATAATTCACTGCTTGTTCTTCTACTGGCCTTTGGTTTCTTTAACTGTACTTTGACAAATTTTTTCTTTAAGTAGTCTCGAAATTCGTTTGAATATTCACCGTCAAAAACCTTGAACAATGCATTACCCTTTCGTGCAAGAACATGATCCATTATTTTACTTGCCGAATAATTCAAAGATATTTGCTTACCATGGTCCATAGACCAAGTACCAGTAATGTTTGGAGACAAGTCACATATTACGGCATTTACTTTTCCACCAAAATAATCAAAGATAGACTCGACAATTGACTCATCTTCAATATCACCCTTTATTATGTGAGCATTTGAAATTTCTTCAACAAATGATTTGTCTACTCCCATCACTTTTCCTCTATTTCCTGCCAATTCAAGAGCTACCTGAGTCCATCCACCAGGTGAACATCCCAAATCTAGAACATAAAATCCAGGTCCTATAATTCTGTAAGATGTGTTTAATTCCTTGAGTTTGTATGCGGCTCTGCTCCTATATCCCTCTTGGTGAGCTAATCTCCTGTACAAATCTCGTCTTGCATCTAATAGTTTCATTTCTCAGTCTTTTTAGAATTCTCAGACTTGATCTTTTTAGAATTTCCAAACTCAGTCAAAACCCATTGTTCTATAAGAGGACATGTTCTTGGACTTACTTCTCCTTCTAAAGTACACTTTTGTTCTACAGGACAGATAAGGCATGGCGCAGACTCGATAGATTGTGTGCTGACAGGAACATGAGCAATCTTAAGTTTGTATGTCCACCTTCCATCCTCCAGAATCTTTTCTCGTTTGATAAGATGTTGTCTTTCGAGTTTTAGCGCAAGTCTTGAACCATCTCTGCTTGAAAGTTTGAGTTTCTTCCACAATTCACTTTGAAACATGCCATCATCACCACGTTTTGCGACATGACCAAGTACAGTAATTTTGAGTTTTTCCATATCCAGTCCTTCAATTTCAAAGTTTTCGATCTCTTTTTCATCAATATCTTCAAGATCCTCTTCTGTGGGCTCTACCTGTTTTTTCTTTGCCGAAGACTTTTTGTCTTCCTTGGATGTCTTCTTTTCTGCTTTCTTTTCTTCAGATTTTTTTTCTTCTAGCTTCTTTGATGGTGCTTTCTTTTCTTCTAGCTTCTTTGATGGTGCTTTCTTTTCTTCTAGCTTCTTTGATGGTGCTTTCTTTTCTTCTAGCTTCTTTGATGGTGCTTTCTTTTCTTCTAGTTTCTTTTGTTTTTTTTCTGTTTTTTTAGCCATAATTATATCACAATAACAATAACGTTGTTCCTCATGAATACTTGGTCTACTGCATATAATAAGATATAATTCATTTATTGAACGTTAAATGTAGCAGTCACGTTTATGTCGTTTTGATATGACTTGTCTTTCATATCTGCCTCAATCTGATAAGTTCCAGTACTGTTAATGACTGGAGAAAATATTGCATGAATTGGAAGGGTAGAATTAGTTTGTGCAAAGCACTGTGAAAAGTAGGCATTCTGAGATACGGCTTGTTTTGGAGATGTATTTAGATTGTAAATTGTCATGTACAGATCACCACAATCAAAAGAAGTGTTGTTTACTCTTACAGTGAAGTTTAACGGCATGGATACAGGATATGAGCTGTTAAGACTTACTATTCTGATATCGTTACTGCCTTCTTGAACAGGACCGGTTGGAAAGTTAAACTGCAACATGTTTAGTTGTCTATCTGGTTGCGCCAAAACATTTGATAAAACATATCCACCAAGTATTACTGAAATCACTACAGGTAGTACGAAAACAACATAAGCTATTTTCCTTGCACCCATTTCGTAATCTAACCACTTGAATTCCCTTATATCTATTTGGTCGAAAAATGAATTCTCATGATAATTTTGACGAATAAGTTAAATCATAGACTAGGCAATAGCCGCTAGATGCGACTTAGGAAGTTTAGAGTAAGAGCTTATCGTTGCATTCATGATTCTGGAGAGATCAGAGTTGGAGATTTGGCCTCATTCGTGGGTAGAAATGAGAGTGGCAAGACAACAATACTTGAGGCTCTTACGCTACTAAATAAAGATCAAAAGATTTCAGAGTTAGATCTCTGTGACGAGATGATAGATGAACTAAAGTCAGAAGTCAGACTTGCCGAAGGTGATTTTGAACTAAATGAAAAGGAAATTGGGATAATCAGGGAAAAATTCCCAAATCTTCAAGATATAAGAAAAGTCAAGATTTACAGGACAAACAACAACTCGCGTGTTCAGTATGACTTTGGAGAAATTAAGATAAGTGGGGAAGCAAGCAAGAGACTCAATTCATGGGAGAATTTTGTGCAAAGAATACAGGACTTTGTCAATGCCATGCCAAATTCCATTCGAATACGGGTTGATACGAAATTCCTAGCTGCTCCTGCACCACGAACAAGAGATGTTTTTATGAACATGATGGCAGAATTTAACAACAATATTTACTTGCTTGCCTCTGAAGATCCACAAATAATATCAGAGTGGAGAAAGATCTACCAAGATTTAGACTACATATTTGATAACATGTTGATAGGAACAACTGAAAGATCAGCCTTGGAGAATTTCATTGAGGATAAACTGCATCCAAGATTTGTTTACTTTTCAGATTACAAGAAGATACTTGGAAACATAGATCTTGAAGAGTTTTTGAGAGAGACTAGGGGAATTAGGCCTAAAGGATTGGAGTACATCGAAGAGTTTGACAAGGCAGAGACCGTCATGAATTTGTTCTATCTGGCAGAGCTAGATGCAGAAAAACTTCAAGAGGCACAAAGTAGCCCTTCAAGATTGATAAAACTGCTTCATACCGCAAGCAGAAAGCTTAGTGACAGACTCAATCCCGCTTGGAAGGGAGACCCCATTCATGTAGAATTAAGATGGAATCCAGGAAATATTTTGAGTGTAGTAATATCTGATGTTCACAAGGATGGAACCGTCACCAATACCGGACTCTTAAACAGAAGAGCTGAAGGGTTCAAATGGACATTTTCTTTCATAGTAAACTTTGCAGCAGAAACTCAGAAAGCCGAGCTGAAGGAAGCAATACTACTGCTTGACGAACCTGCAAGAAACTTGCATCCCGCTCAACAGAGAGGAATATCTGATCTACTCAAAGGACTTGCCGGGTCCAATCAGATACTGTATGCAACTCATTCTCCGTTTATGATATTTGATTACACGCCAGGGAATCTTTTAGTTGTGGAACTTGATAAGAGAAAACATCTAAGCCACATTTACTATGACTACTGGAATGCTGACGATCAAACGCTGATTCCCATATTGTATGGTCTTTCACGAGGATTAACAGAATCCATTGTTGACAGACAGATTGGGTTCAATTCAAGACCAGTTATTATTGTTGAAACAATGTCAGATTGCATATATCTAAACGCATTTGACAAATTTCTAAAAGATCCAAACTTATCCATGAACCCATTAAACATAGTTCCAGCTTACAACAAAAACTCTGTCATGTCTTTAGCCATATTTTACAGAAATCATGGATATGACACATTTGTATTGCTTGACAACACAGATGAATCTGGACAAATTGCTGCCCAGCTAGAATCAAATCAGTTCAAAAAAGTACAAATGATATTCTTTGAGCTTGGTGGACAAACCAAACAATTCTTGGAAGACTTGATGGTGGATGAGGACTATTTGTATGCAGTAAATCAGACATACGAAGTAAAACTCAGAAAAGAGGGATACAAGGCATTAACTAAAGAAGCTGTTTCATCGAAGGGAAAAAGAAGCATAGTAGATAATCTAGATGAGATTTGGAAGGAAAATCAACATCTGGGATGGGAGAAATTTGACAGAGAGGAAATATGCAGGTACATCAGTGAAAAAATATCCATAAATGAGACTGACTTTTTAACTGATAAAACCAAAGACCAGTTTAGGTCTTTGTACAGGCTAATAGCAGAACGCATCAGACAGAACCAGAATCTTGTCTCACAAACAACTATGCCCCACTCTAGATGAGAACAAAGTCATTATTTTTAGAAGTTTAATCCTTTAGCCCTTTCTAACATGAACGGCCAAAGAATGAATGATTTATCATTAAGATTTAATTTAGAGGCTGATCGCTTGTTTTGCTGGGTAAATTGTTATTAAAAACTAGTATTATTTTTGCTTTAATCATCAGCAGTACGTTTGTCACCATCATACCTATGGCACAAGCTGCATCAGGCTTGGTTACAGTGACTGCAACAAATGTAGGAGATAAAACCACACTCCAAGTTACCAATAGTCCTTCAGGTACTTCCAATATTGCGTCGTTTATGTTACAGATCAAAAATGGAAATTTTCAATCGTTTACATTACAAAATGGTTGGATGGGAAAGAAAACGTCACCTACAACTATAGCTTTTTTTTCTTCAACTCCCATCATGCCCAGCAATTCTACAACATTTACAATTAACACAGATCAATCTACGCCAGATCTTGTATGGACTGCATCTGATGCAAACAATAATCAATTAGGCACTGGTGAAATTGGCGCTCCTCCTCCCACACCACAAAATCAGGGAGGACAAGGTCAACAACAAAACCAACAAACTAACCAGCCTCCACCACAACCAAATCCAGGAATACTATCAGAATCAACTTTCAGAATTATACCTTCAACCCCTGCACCAGGTTTTGATGTGCGTGTTGTGGGACAGAGTTTTTCAGCGTCAACGCCTCTTGATTTGTACATAGGTAGCCAAAAGATAGACACTTTTTCATCAGATAGTAACGGAAACTTTGTTGTTACTACTACGATCCCGCAAACGCAACAACCCGGAAGTGCAGATTTTGTTCTAAAGGATCAAGTAAACAACCAGAAAACATTCACTACGTCCATAGAACAGACACCACAGTCGCGTACAACAGGTACAACAACAACAATTCCGTTAACAGTAAATGTCCAACCTATTTTGCATCCAGGAGACACTCAAGAGATCAATGGAACTGCAGACCCTGGAAGTACTGTAACTATGTCCATATTGGATTCAACTGGAACAAGCATAACAACTTTTACAGCAACTGCTGACAAAAATGGAAACTATGCAGTTTCACGAACAATTCCTATTGATAGGGCATTTGGAAAATATACAATAGCAGTATCAGATGAGAAAGACCAAGTTTCTAAAGAGTATACCATAGTGACCGTTCATCAAATCTCAATATCCACTCCGCAACAAGAATACAATCCAGGAGACACCGTGGTGATAAATGGTACTTCGATATCAAACCAGCCAGTATCTATGGTAGTAACAGACCCAACTGGAGTCCAAGTCTTTGCAAAAGATGTCAATGTTACAGCTGATGGAAATATATCAACGTCATATCAGGTAGAGTCTTCTGCCATTACAGGCACTTACATTATTACTGCATCACAAGGAAATGATGCGGTATCGCTATACATTGGAGTAGGTGTCGAACCAGTGGCACAACTGACTGCTACTTTGAATCAATTGAATTACCAACTTACGGACAAACCAATACTTGATATTTCTGGTCCACCGGGCGCCACATTAAATTTAGTAATAATAGATCCATCTGACCAAGAAAAGTTTTCTGACATTGTTGCATTAGGACAAGATGGTATTGCCACATATTCATTCAACTTGACATCTTATACTCCTGGCATTTATGCCGTTGCGCTAACTAGGGGTAATGACAAGGTAGTAACGGAGTTTTCAGTAGGACTTCAGACGGGCTGCGGACAGATAAGCATTAGAACTGTAAAAGACACGTACTTCCCTGGAGACAGCCTTCTCATTTTCGGCAATGCCAATCCAAACTGCATCATACAACTTAGTTTAACAGATCCAAATAGCCAACAAGTAAAAACTGAACAAACTTTTGTAGGCAAGTCTGGCTTATTTTCAGCATTTGATTTTAGAATTCCCGATGACGGTGTACCAGGCACTTGGAGACTAGATGCCACTAGTGGTATAGATCACATAAGCTCCAATATCAATGTAAGACTAGAGACCACAATGACCATCCAATTGGACAAGAATCCCCCGATCTATGCAAGAGGAGATATTGTTCAAATCTCTGGAAGTGGCGTAGGCCAATCAGCTGACGTGCTTATCAGCATACTTGGAAGCAATTCAACTCTTGACACTTTACAGATCCAATCAACAAATCGTGGAGATTATAGTACAGAATGGGTCATACCTACGGCCTTTGTTCCTGGAACCTTTACTATACAAGTATCATCCATAGTAGGTAAGATAACCACGCCCATAACAATTCAATAAACTCTAGATTGGGAAATATTTTTTACATCCACAGATTGTGAATCATTTGTGAATCTAAGAGAAAAAATTGCAGAAATACCCAACTTTCCAAAAAAAGGCATTCTATTCATGGATATTAGTCCTCTTTTAAGAGACCCGGCAGCACTCTCACTTGTGATAGACGAATTCTCAAAACGCATTCATCATAATGAAGTGGATGTCTTTGTCGGGATAGAATCAAGAGGTTTTCCATTGGCTTGTGCGCTGGCTCTCAAATATAACAAGGGAATGATAATGGTAAGAAAACAAGGAAAACTGCCCGGTCTCACGCATAAACTGACGTACAAGATAGAATATGGTACTGCAACGATGGAAATTCAAGATGGTGCAGTAAAAAAAGGTGAACGCGTTTTCATATGTGATGATTTACTTGCAACCGGTGGCACGGCAAAAGCTGCTGCCAAGCTTGTTGAAAAATTAGGCGGTATTGTTACTGGTTTTGCGTTCATCATAGAATTGACAGACCTGAAAGGATCTAAAGCAATCAAGGACTATAGATACGAATCATTGGTGAAATATTGACAGAGCAGGCTGAAATAGGAATATTCGGTGGTACTGGTATTTATGATCCAGGCTTGCTAAATGAAAGTAAGGAAATTACAATAGATACACCGTTTGGAAAGACTTCTGATTCCATAACGGTTGGAGTTTACAAGGGTAGAAAGGTTGCGTTTATGCCCAGACATGGAAAAAAACACACAATTCCTCCACATCTGATAAACTTTAGAGCAAACATTTGGGCCTTCAAGGAGATGGGAATAAAGCGAATAATAGCTCCATCTGCAGTTGGCAGCCTGCAAGAGAAATTGAAGCCTGGTGATTTTGTAGTTCCTGTTCAGTTTATCGATTTTACAAAATCAAGAAAATATACTTTATTTGAAGACGGTAAAGTAATCCACATATCTGTAGCAGATCCCTTTTGCCCAGAGCTTCAAACCTCAGTATATAGTGCAGCAAAAAAGATGGATTTACACTTACACAAAGATGCAACATATGTCTGCATAGAGGGACCCAGATTCTCCACAAGAGCAGAATCCAAATTCTACAAGAATGTCATAGGAGCTGATATCATAGGAATGACCTTGGTTCCAGAATGCCAACTTGCAAGAGAAGCCCAAATGTGCTATGTCTCAATCTCCACTGTTACAGATTATGACGTATGGGCAGACAAACCAGTTACTGCAAAGGAGGTTTTAGAAACACTATCGAAAAATGTACACACCACAAAGAATCTTCTTGGAGTGCTACTTGATTTGATACCTCAACAAAGAAGTTGTTCTTGCGCTAAAGCATTGGAAGAAGCAGGATTTTAGCTGTCTGCAAAGGATTCTTTTTTAAGCCCCTCAGGAAGAGATATGTCTCCATGAACTAGTTTTTGTTGTAATTCATTTATCACGTCATCTACGTTATAGCCAAGTTTTGTTAGTTCTTTTTCAACAGATTTTGAAATTTTTGCACCAATGTTATGCCCCCCTATTCTTCCAAAGGCAATAGCGTTAAACTTGAAGGAATTACCATCTACTGTAAAGATGCCTGTTATCTTGGCTGCAATTTGACTACCATTTACATTTTTGATATGAACCTCAAGATTCATACTAAATTCTATATCTCTACTGCCTTATTTACAGAGTTTTCAATTAGAAAGTTCCAGTGCTTGTCATCTTCGATTTTGAAGTCGTTCACCTTAAGAGTGATAACCTTTTCTCCCAAACATTCATGTTGAATTTCATCATCTTTTTTAATTTTAACAAGCTTCCACTTGTCCTTGTGTTTTTTTAGATTGCATAAAAGAACTGCCCATTTCTGATCTGGAGAAATTTTTGGCATTCCAACATAATCTACAATGCTCTCAATTCCTAATTGTTTTTCTTCACAAAATATTTTCTTGCACTTTGCGCAACGCCAAGTATCTACAGAACCAATTGTCCTTTTCTCATAATTTATGTTAGTAACTCCAAAGTAAACTATCTCATGTTTACAGGATTCTGTATCTACAGACATGGTTCCTTCTCAATATTGGGTTCTATTTAGTTCTTGCATCATCATATGGTTTTTCTAAAATAATTGATATGTTATCAACAAGCAAATTCTTTTTAAAAGGAATATTTTCTCTCAAACACATTCTTCTATACATATTAACCACGGCAAATCGCGGATGCATGGACTCAAACTCTGTCTTTGTAATATCAATAAAACCTCCCAAATCAACAAGATTTTTTGCTACTTCAAGTGCTTGTGAATTTGATATGCCGAGACTTTGTGCAATATCCTCTGGAGATTTTTTTCCACTTTTTACAATCAAGACAAAAACTTTTGCTTGCAATGGTAACAACCTGAGTTCTGAGACAAGCTTTTCTTCAACATCATTGATGCTTACACTCACAAGTGCAAAGACAAATTTTGCCATAATTAAAGATGCTCAAACTATGAAATTAAATAACGAAGACGAATAGTTCTATCATGAAACTGGTGGTAGGGATAACAGGTAGTTCTGGAATTGTCTATGGAATAAGAATGCTCGAAGTCCTAAAGCGTTGTAATATTGATGTTCATCTCATAATGACTGAATGGGCTAAAAAATGCCTAACGTTGGAAACAGATTTTGATCTAAAATATGTCAAATCTTTGGCAAATGGTTATTCTGAAGATTCTAACATGGCTGCAAATATTTCAAGCGGCACACACAAAACCGATGGAATGATCATAATACCCTGCAGTATGAAAACACTCTCAGGCATAGCCAATGGTTATGAAGAAACCCTGGTTGCGCGAGCTGCAGGTGTCACAATAAAAGAATCTCGCAAACTGGTGATTGTTCCAAGAGAGACGCCATTAACAAGCATACATCTTGAAAACATGTTAAAGCTTGCAAGAATAGGAATAGTCATCTTGCCTGCAATGCCTGGATTTTATAACAGACCAAAAAATGTGGATGACTTGTTAAATCACGTAGTAGGGAAATGCCTCGATCAATTCAATATCGAGCATGATCTTTTCAAGAGATGGGGAACCCCACAATCCTCAATTGATAATTGAAAAGGACGATCTGAAGAATACGGTCAGAATTAGTTTGCAAATTCAACGAGTGTTTATATTTGGATATATGATTGCTTATACAGAATAGATTGGCTAGCTACAAAAATCGATATTCTAATGATAAATCGTTTGATTTCATAATCCCACTGATGGTGTTGTTATTCTTGGGAGTTGTGTACGTATTATCATTAAGAAATGACTCTGGATATGTTAGCTTCATTTTGATCGGAATAACAGGAGCAATCATGATTTATTGGGTCAAAGTGCTCAAGAAAATGACAAAAGATAGTCAGCCACAATATACGCCTAAAGAGTCTGAGACAAAGAATTGGGTATACGATCTGATCAAAGGTGATAATGAAATTGTATTTGTAGCAGAAGTACCAGGACCAGAGGATCAGGTAACAGTTAGACTAATTGATGGAATCTTATACGTGCGTGGCTCAGCTCACTTTTCAAAAGAAGTGCCAATCGAGGCTACACCTGACATGGGCATCCATGATTTCAAGTACAAAAATGGTGTACTGACACTAAGAATAAAAAAACTAGAAGCTCTTTGATTCTTCCAGTTTTGCTGGAAGGTACTTGTCTGTAATATTTGTCAGGCCATACTTTGAGAATGCCTCTAGTTCGGCTTTTCTCTTAAGTTTTAGAAACACTTCCAATTGTTTCTTCCAGTTTCCTTCTTGATATCTCGGATCCTTTTGCAAGTCATAGATTCTTTTAATGTCAGACTCGGTCATTGGAATGGTTGGAAGTTTGTATTTTTCAATATCGGTTGCCCATACTCCAAGCCATTTGGCATCAGGGACTGTCAGTTCACGCAGGTGAGCTGCATTGGCTGATCCAGATTTTATAACCATAGCAATGTGTTCACCATATACGTCACCATCAGCCAAAATTACTACTGGAAGACCCATTTCCTGATTCAGTCTCCTCAAAAGGTTTCGTGTAGAACGTGGCGCCTGACCTGCAGTGTCCACAATAATTGACTTGAATTTTTTGTGCACATTTTCTTCCACAAATCTTGTGAAAAGACCACCCTTCTCAATTGCGATGACTAGTTCAGCGCTAGTGTCTACCAATTCTGCACTGCTAAGACTTGGACCAATCAAATATCCATCAGGGTGATCAGAGAGATTCATCCTTTTACCTTCGTATCCCGGTACTGTATATTCAATTGTCAGGTCACCAAAGACGCTGCTTCTCTCCTCAGGGAAGATATGAAATTCTTCACGTGGACTTGAGGTCACAGCCTCCAAGTCTACAATAATATTATCAGATTCTGGCTGGTCTTCAAAGTCTATACTAAATGCTTGGGATGAATAGTAAATGTCTCTTAATGTAGATGACTTGCCCTCTCTTACCAACCTATTAACAAAAAATGCAAGCCATGCAAGCTGTGTGTAAGAGCGAAGTTGTGACATGTTTCGTGAGCTTCTAACTGCATTTGCATTGCCTAGTATGTACTGTCTTAGCTTCTTGTCATAGACAATGTTGTTTACTGATCTGCTAGGAATAACAAACTGCGGAAACTTGCCCTGATCAAGATGATCATATATGTTAAGACCGTGTTTCTGCAATACAGAAAGAAGATTCTCTTTTCTTATTTCTGCTGTTTTTGTTTTAGACTTGTTCTTCAATTTCACTTCCCATCTTTACTAGCTGTTTATAATTTGGTTCCTTTTTCTTTCCAGATAATTCTGTCGCAAATTGAGATATAAGCGGAACATATTTTGCGTAAAGGTTAGCTCTTTTCTTTGCCATGTCTGCTGCTCCCTGTCTTGACATGTGAACTGCAAGCTTTCTTGCCAAAAACTGCAATGCGTTTTTTAACTCACGTTCAAGTTCTGGCCTGTCTGCTACGTTCTCTTTTCCCACAGTTTTATACGGAATTCTAGTGGAACAGATATGGGACACTATGACAAGAGGTGGGTCTCCTTTTATCTTGTACCTGCTCCAATCCATCTCATTAACTATCTTTAGTACAACATCACTTCCTTCATCATAAAGTAACGGAATCCTGTTAGCAAACCTGTATACCTTAAGCCCTGCTGACGGAATGTCTCCACCGTATGCAATACCCATCTCCACAACAAATGGAAATCCTGAATATGCAGACGCGCTACGTTGTAGTACAGAAGCAAATTCTGGATTGAAGAACTTCATAATCCCTTTAGAAAGAGGCTCTTCTCCCAATGGTGCAAGACAGCTTGGATCAGGAGACAAGAAATCTTCAAACTTTTGCAATGCGTCAGCTAATCTGACTAGTTCCTCATTTGTCATGCTACCTATCCTTCTTTCAGGCTTGAGTTTTGCAAATTCGCAGAATTTTTCTGCAGTAGTAGGACCTACTCTTTGGAATCTTTTGGTCAGAAAGGCAAGCAAGGTGTCGCCCTGTATGGTGTTTGCAAGCTGCTTGTAGTAGGGACTTTCCGGATCAAGTTCTATTGCATGAGATTGTGATTCACCAAAATCCCAGTAAGTGATTTTTTTGTTGGCAACATCAATGTCATCAATTCTTATCTTCTGTAACCCACCAAAATCAACATTCAAAAATGACATGACGGCAACTATTGTTCTTACTGGCCTTGATAGATCCGACCACCGCTTCTGGGCTTTCTCAAGTATGTCCTTAGTTGTAAAATTTTTCTTGTGACCCAATTCCTTCTTTACTTTCTCTATCATTTTATTGTCAACCGCGGGAATCTGGTAATGAGTATCCACTATCATTCGCCTTATTGTTTCAACATCCACACCATGTGGATGCGGTTTGATTATCGTAGGTGGAGATGGCATCTCCTTTACAATTCTTGAATAGGTGGATTTTTCGCCAGACGGGTCTTCAAATGTTATTGAAGCATAAGGGGTGATAAGTGATGTTTGAGAAACATAGTCGCGTATCTTTGAGCCTGCCTTTGAGTAATCTCCCTCAAGTACAATACTGACAGAAAGTCCCGTCTTTGATGCTTCCTTTGTATTATGTTTTAAAATTACGGGTTTGTTTTTCTGTATGTCAAGCAACATCACAAATTCATCAATGGTTTTCCCATCAGAGCAGCTCTTGACAGTAACTGGTTTGTTTGTAGTTATTTGGCCATACAATATAGCCATAGTAGCACCAAGGCCAAACATTCCTCTTGCCTGTTTGAGGCCAAATTTTGAGCCATAAAGGACGGTGCCAAATGCATGCGGCACGTGTTTGGACTCGATACCAGGACCGTTGTCTTTTACTGTCAAGATGTAATGTTTTGGATCTGATTGTTCTGCATCTACTGCTTTTATTGATAGATGAATATCAGGTAGGATTTTCTTTTGGTCACAAGCGTCAAGTGCATTTTCTACAAATTCTCTTACTGATGTGTATAATGACCTAGTAGGATTACTAAAACCTGCAAGATCTCTATTTCTGTAAAAAAACTCGCTAGGTGAGATCTGGCTGAAAGTCTCTTTACTCAAAGATGTTTTCACCCTCCCAGAGTTGTAGTTTTTCCATCTTTTGTCTTCTCCTTGATTCTTGGAGATCATTGTAAACCTTCCCATGAGTACTGCCATTTGAAAGAGAGGTGATTGCTTGGACTGCGGATCTTAGCTGTTTATCCTCTCCTATTATGGCAACCGTACGGCCATAAACCGAAACACTGGAACCACTTAGATCCTCAACATTTTTTCTAACTCGTCCACCTTCCCCTATTATTCTGCCCTTTACTCGTTCTATTTGAGATGTTGATTTGCCCACAAACTCTCGTAAATCAATTATGTGTAATGAGTTTTCGCCTTCAAGAAGTCGCATGGCTTTGTCAGGAGAAAATCCTCTCCCTATTGCCAGTACAATCTCTTCTGCTTTAAATGGTAACATATTTTCAACATCACCGTCTCCACTAACAGTAACTTCACCTGTTTGACTATCAATGGATAAAGAAACAGCACATTTTTTTTCTATCTTTGCCTTTACTTTTCCGGATTTACCTATTAAAGCTCCCACTCTCTCAAGAGGAATTAATACAATCTTTTCAAAGATCATTTCATTATCATCTCCTTTATCACATCAGATGGGTTTGTAACCGTCAATCCCCTTTTAACAAAGAATTTAGTTATATTTTTAATGTCTCGCTCAAGAAATTCCATTGCGTTTGGATGTTTTATGCCTACAGCAGATCCAAGATCAAAAACTACCAGTTCTTTTTTGGTCTTAAAGACATTATATTCTGAAAAATCTGCATGCACAATATTTGCTTTATTGTATAAATCATCAATAATAGAGATAGCATTTTTGTAATCGTTGTAATCAACTTCGGTTTCGACCAATGTAGGTTCTGGCATACCATTTTTTCCCATGAATTCCATTACAAGTACGTTTTTTATCACAGTTATTGGTTTTACGCACGGTATTTTGCTATTGAGGCATTGTTTTAGGTTCCCAAACTCCTTTTGTGCCCAGAGTTCGACCAAGTGTCTGGTTCCTTTTCGTATCTTCGTGAATCTAGGATCTCCTAACAAATACGGTTGCCTTTTTTTGAAATTCGAAGTTGCTACAAGATATATCTTTAACACCAGATCTTTTCCAGAAGGATCAACTGCCCAGTATGTCTTTTATTCTTTGCCTGAGCCCACAGCACCATTCACATAAGAGATTGTTCCAGAGTTTATCAGACCTGAAACTGTCATCATTGTGGATTTATCAAAGACCTCATCGAGAACTTTGTTTTTGTCAAATCCATCTTTTTCAATTTTTTTTTCTCTATCTTTTTCTAAAAGCCTATCATCAATCCGTTTTGCTAGCTTTTTTTGAAGGTCGTCAATCAACATTTTGAATTAAACAGACTTGGTAAAATTAATTACGTTGTCAGAAATCTTTTGGCAAGTGCCCGTTTACCTTTAGCCAATCTACTTGTGATAATGTGTATCTCCATGTGATATCGCCTCTATCGTCTGCTTTGAAATCCCAAGGTGCGATAACAACAATATCATTGTCACGAATCCATATTTTTCTTTTCAATTTACCTCGAATTCTTCCCATTCTTGTTTTATCATCACTGCATTTTACTAAAACATGATCACTGCCCAATAATTTTATAACTCTACCAAGCATCTCTCCCTCTTCAGGAATTTTCATTTCCTTTAGTTCACTTTCGTTTAACACTTTGCGTTTACCCAAAATTCTCAGTCTTCGATCTGCTCAGTATGTATATAACTGTTGTATTTTCAAAATTTAAAAACAAGAAGGGTTGGCACACCATCAATCTTTTTTATTCCTTTTGATGATCCCACTCCAATTTTTACAGACAGTTCAATTGTCTTTTCCCCAACCATGTTAATGATGGAAGAATTTCGTAGTAATTGTGCCGCTTCTTTTTCGTCTACAATTCTCTCGGCAAAATAGCTTTTACTTATGTTCATTGTCAGATCTGATTTGACTAGCGTCCTTCCAACTAAATCAACGTCGCATATGTTCAACATTTTATTACGTTGATGATTAACAGTTCTTACAGCAAAGGCCATTTACGCATATTGACCCTTTAGGGGTGATTTCGCGCCACATGCTTCACAGACAAGAAAGTGTACTCGATTAGATCTTTCTACCCTAGTATCTGGACTCTTACATGTAGGACATTCCACATATTCCTTGACGTATATGTTCAGAAGAGATGTGAATTCACTAGGCTCCTTCTTACCTACAAACACAGCTTTATCACCTGTAAATTGAGCCGGGGTTGCAAATTCTTTAGAAAGATACTGGAGTATTTTTTCAGGTTCTCTACGCAAGACCTTTGGAAATTCTGAAAAATTTCGAAAGAATGTTCTATTTCCTTGCCACATGATGTCTACTTTGGGAAGCTCAAATCTAGATGTAGTATCCTTTCTAGTTTCAGATACCTTGTCTTGTACTTTCTTAAGCAGTTTTTCATAATCGCTCTTTGTCAACTAGACTTTTCAGCAATAGTGCTACCTATATTGATTTACTTCAAAAAAGAAGAAAGTGGTCCCTAAGGCTTTCCTATTCGAAAGACGTTAGTGCCACATTTTGGGCATGTCCCTTTTACCGCAGGTCGTCCATTCTTTAGCTTAACTTCTTTTGGATCTTTGATCTCGACTTTCTTCCTGCATTTTACGCAGTACGCTTGAGTCATTTCATCTTCTTACAAAAGAAGTTGTATATAGCAAGGCGCTGTAAAAATTATTTAACTATACGCTAGAGGCTGTTAAATTTTTACAATGTCCTTCTCAGCTCATATGTAAAGAATTTATACAAATAATTGTATTTTTTTGATATTTCTTAGATTGAAATGATCCAACTTGAAGAAATTAACAGGTTGGGAATTGAATCATCAAATTGTTTTACCCCCGAGTTATACTTTTAAACGTCCTAAAAAGAGTCATTTAAATGGTAACCAAAAAAGGCATTATTGTTACTGTCATTATGCTTGGCGCCATAACGGCTGCAAGCTCTCTCATATGGATATTTCCGCAAAACAGAGGATCAACTGTTGCTGTATCAGATTATGGAAATGAGATCGAGAGTGTCAAAGAAAGACATGCCTTGGTAATGGGTGAGATGGATTCAGACTTGCAGAGTATGCTAAACAACACTCTCTCACCTGATGACTTTGTGACAAGAGCGCAGGCATCATCATCTCAAACTACCTCTCTCACAGCGGAGCTTATAGAAAGTAACCCTCCTACCACATGGAGAGAGAGTTACCTCAACTATGATGAGGCCTTGAAAAAATACAATGATTACCTTACAGAGAGCATTGCGTTGGCCAACAAGATAAAGAGTGGAATTTCCTCTAGTGATTTGTCTGATGAGATGGCAAAATTGGATTCGTTGAAAAATGATACCAACTCGTTTATTATAATGTCTAATGAGACAAGGCCCTGAGATTACTGAAAATCTTCTCACATGGTCAAAACTTTCTTCAGTTTTGACAATATTCAGTAGAAATTAGATTAATTAAGAGGAAGCATGATTTTCGTCTGTATATAATGTCAACCAAGGAGACCAGTCTACATAAAGGCGGCACAGAAACAAAGACCAGTAGACTATTGGTAATATGTGTAGACAGAGATGATGATGTAGGAAGTAAAGCTGGTGTCATTACTCCAGTGGTAGGACGAAATTCTTGCATTGAAGCGGCACAGCGACTAGCGCTTGAAGATCCAGAGGATGCAGATTCTAATTCTATTTTTGCTGCTGTTAAAACTTTTGAAGATCTAGTAAGCAAGGGATACCAAGCTGAAGTAGCAATTGTTTCTGGAACAGAAAATAAAGGAGTACAAGGTGACGAAAAAATTGTTTTACAGGTAAGAACCATAGTGGAAACATTTTCAGCAAATGGAGCTGTAATTGTATCAGATGGAGAAGATGATGAAAGTGTCATTCCAATAATTCAAAATGTTTTGCCAATAGTGTCAGTCAAACGAGTTGTTATGAGGGCCAGTAGAAGTGTAGAATATTCTTACGCTGTACTTGGAAGATACCTGAAAGCAATTGCTTTTGATTCAAAGTATTCAAAATTCTTTCTAGGAGTTCCAGGAATTCTACTGGTGATTGGTGGAATTGCAACAGTACTTGGACTCACCAAAGAAATTTTTGCTGTAATGGTAAGTGTTTTGGGAGGAGCGTTCCTTATCAGGGCATTTGATATTGACAGAGCATGGTCACATTGGACAAAGCCGACTCCAGCTGGATTCATCAGAGTATTTACATTAGTGGTAGGAATTCTTTTTGTTCTTGCATCAATAACAGCCGGAGTCACTGCTGTTAGTACACAACTGTCTGCTGCAAAACCAGACGAGATACTCAAGATGGTCATGAGCAAACAAACAATTGGCATGTTTGTCTCCGGAATGTTACCATTTTTCTGGATGGGAATTGGTTGTATGTTTGGAGGATCATTACTGAGCAGTTGGTTTAGAGGAAGCATCAGATCAATTACTGACATATTGAGAATCATAGTACTTGTAACTCTCTATCCAATTATTGCACAATTCATTGCAGTCATAACAAAAGACGAGAGCCCGTTCACATTGATTCCTCCATTGCTCATAGGTTTGGCAGTAATACTCATATCAGCGTCACTGCTCTTCCACAAATACAGAAGGAAGAAGGGTGGCGAGGTATTATCGGAATAAAAGACAAAGCTTTCCAGTTAGGTGGTTTTTACACCCTTTACTCTAAAAAACTTGAAAAAGAGATACGAACTGGAGAGATTCCAAAGCATATTGCAATAATACTTGACGGTAATAGAAGATGGGCCAAGAGAAATCTAATCTTAAAAACAGGCGGTCATTTTAGAGGCGCAGATGCAGTTGAAAAACTGTTAGACTGGTGTGAGGAGTTAAACATTAAGATAATTACTCTTTACGTCTTGTCAGCAGAAAACTTGACTAGAAATGATGGAGAGTTGGAGGATCTCTATGATTTGATCAATCAAAGGTTAGAGAAACTGTACAATGACCCACGAATTCATAAAAATCGTATGCGAGTAAAAGCAATAGGACGTACTGAATTGCTGCCAGACTTTCTAAAAGAGATCCTAAACAAGCTTGAAACAGCCACTACGAATTACGATAATCATTATCTTAACATAGCAATAGCATATGGTGGACAAAATGAATTGGTTGATGCAATAAAGAAGATTGGGGTCAGGATTAAGGAGGGTTCCCTGGATGTAGATCAAATAGACAAAGAGGTGGTAGAATCATGTCTTTATACATCACATCTTCCACAATCATCTCCTGACATGATATTGAGGACTTCGGGAGAGAAGAGGCTGAGCGGTTTTTTAATGTGGCAAAGCGCCTATAGCGAACTTGTTTTCATGGATGTGTATTGGCCAGAATTTAGAAAAATCGATCTGATGAGGGCCATAAGAACATTTCAGAAAAGACGTCGCCGACTTGGCAAATAGAAAAGAGAAATACTAGTTTTAAAGTTACAACTACATGCTTGAGGAGAGATCAGCTGGGACAATTTTATATCGTGAGTCACCTTCTGGTAAACTCTATTTACTTTTGAACTATCCCTCTGGACACTGGGATTTTGTTAAAGGAAATATTGAGAAAGGCGAGACCTTCAAACAGACAGTACTGCGAGAGACTAGAGAGGAGACAGGCATAGTAGATGTGAGTTTTGTAGATGGTTTTGAGAACAAGGTTCAATATCATTATCAACGCGATGGCGAAGTCGTACACAAAGAAGTTGTCTTCTTCTTGGCAAAGACATCAACAGAACATGTAGAAATATCCCATGAACATCTTGGGTTTATCTGGCTCAAATTCAATGATGCGTTGGAAAAGGTAACATACAAAACGGCTCAGAATTTGTTGAAAAAAATAAGTGAACTAGGATTCGAGACTTAGCTGCTGGAGCTTTTTTGCTTCTAAAATTTTGTTTTGAGAATTGAGAATTGTTCTTCCAACTATTAGATATCTAGAGCCTGCATCTAGGGCTTTTCTTGCATCTCCGCCTTGCGTTCCCACACCAGGCGAATAAATGTCGCAACGACCTCTGACAATTTTACTTGTAGAAGATATAATGTCTGGCACAGTTGCACCTACTACTATTCCATCAACATTTGAAGAATATGACCATTTTAGAAAGAGGTCATGAAGTTTTTGCATCTTACCTGTTCTCGGATCCCTTACACCAAGTCCATACCCCAACTTTGCACCAGGATGACTCATGTGTACAAGTGTTATTACTCCACGACCGTTGTTGTGGGATGTCTTGACTAGATCTTTGAGGTTTTCAGGTCCCATTATCGGATTTGCAATTACTGCATCAAACCCACATCGCCAAAGTCTCTTGATGGCAATCATGTTAGTATTTCCAATATCGTTTAGTTTTATGTCGGCAATTGTCTGCAAGCCTTCATTGTGTGCTATTTTATTTATTTTTATTAGACTTTTTTCGCTCAACGGCAATATCACATGAAAATTTAATTTAATTGCACAAAGATATGCACTCAATTTCTTTATGTTGGAGATTGTTTTTTTTTCTAACGTGTAGGCGTTGGCATCATCAAGATCATTGGCAAGTATTATACTGCCTTTTTCTGATGAGGTTGTTTCGATTCTCTTTCTAAAACCTATCATAGCTTGACTATGGGGTGTTTGTCTTTCAGCTTTATTACTTTAAGGTATGAATAACCATGTTCGTTTAGACCATTAACAAAGACAGGTTCAATTCCATCCTTGCTTGAATATTTCAGGAATGGTTTTGTTGGTTCATAGTCAAGTTTTACATGGCAAAAATACGATGCCTCGTCAGATTCGTTAAAGTTCATGAATACGCCAACAAGCCACTTTGTGCCTTCAGGAAATGCAAATAGTGGGAATGGGGACTCTTCAAATCCGTAGCTTAGTTTTAGCAGACTTGCAAGATCCTCAAGCTCAAGGGATTCATACGCAATTTCAGGATCAGTCGTAGCTTCTGGTTTGAGCGATTCTGGCATTGACTTTATTCTTATAATTGGAGAGTAGAGATAAGTTGGATTAGTTATCGTATTTACTACATCGCAATCTTCCTTACCTGATTTGAAACCATAGGAAAGATAATGCCCAAATTTTGCATTCGGCACATAGTAGTTTACTGGTCTTTCTTTTAGAAGATCCATCTGAACAGAAATGACATCTTTTCCATTCAATACAAAAGAGAAGCAGGTGCGCGGAATTCTTTCTAGTGCACAAACTAGTCTTGAAAATTCATTTGTGTCATAAAGTTCAACATAATACGGATGATGTTTAGCCATAGAACCCTTCCTAAAACTACCCCATTAAAAGTAGTCGTTTGTTATTTCAGTTAGATCCGTCTATCAATCGTGTCGTTTACATCTGGTCCAGTACCAATCAGAGTCACAGGCACCTTTAGTTGATCTTCAATAGTTTTTATGAAATACTTGGCAGGTGAGCTTAGATCGGAAAAGGATTGCATGTGAGCACACTCAGGATACACTACATCGAGTTTGGTTATTGCAATTTGTGTTGCGCTGTTTAGCATTATGGCTCTTTTTGCAAGATCAAAATCAAATTCAGCAGCTCGTCTTGTCCTACCTGTAACTGTACCTACCTCTTTCCATCCTTTTGCTGCTGCAATTTCTGGACTTAGTTCATTTTTCAGCGGCCCCGTCCCAACCCTAGTCACATATGACTTGAAGACTATAACAACATCATCAACACTTTTTGGTCCTATTCCCACATCAGCGCATATTCCAGAGGCAGTAACATCCTTTGATGTAACATACGGATATGTTCCATGCCATAAGGAGAGGAAAGTACCTTGAGTTCCTTCTATCAGAACTTTTTCTTTCCTTTCTAGTGCAAAATTAACTGCGTTAGGAATATCGTCAAGATACAATGCCAATGATTCTATGTCTTTTGCAAGCTTGAGTGTCCTCATGGCCCTATCAGCATTGGCAGGTCCAGTTCCTGTTCCAGTACTGCCAATAGATTCTTTCAGTCTTCCTTGAGAATCAGTTGCCTTGTGAGATTCTTCGATGATTCCACACTGATAGTCAACAAAGGCTCTGTCTTGAACACCAAATTCAGATATTTCTTTTAGTAATACTTCCTGACTTACCACAACACCTGGTCCTACTAACAATCTTGTGCCAGGATTTAGAAATGCGCTTGGTAGCATTCGTACTTTGTATATCTTGCCTCCATGTTCTATGGTATGACCTGCGTTAGGACCCACACCACCTCTAACAGCTATTACTGGATTATCTTTCATGGCAAGATATGAAATGATCTTGCCCTTACCTTCGTCCCCGAAGAATCCGCCGACAACAACTGTAGAAGGCATAGAGGAGGGACGTATGTGGATATATTTAAGCCAAATCTTAGCAATACAATTTTAGCAAAGAAGATGAGCTGCAACTTTGCATGTCACAGCCAAATTATGCTGGAAATATCATTGTCTCCTTGGCAAATCTTCCAGAATTTCTTCGCAAGCCCATCCTACAAAAAAGATTGTCAGAGTTTTTTCCAATGTCAAAAGAAGACAAGCAAGAGATCATAAATAACGCATTACAGGCTGGCCCTACAATACAGTTTGACAGGTTTGCTACTTTGTTTAAGACATGGCTTGAAGTATTGTGCAACCTATCAGAAGAGCAAAGATTTGTAATGTTTAGCACGTATATTGTCGAGATTGCAGATCATCCTGAAAAGATTATTTCGTTTAACCTAGATGGAATTTTAGAGATTTATCTCATGCTTACAGATTTGCAGAGAAATACAATATCAAATACTATCAAAAGAATTGTAGATTCGCTTGATAGTGATTTAAAAAAGCGAATTTGCCTTGTAATTCCGGAAAGAGCCAAGAAAGAAATAGGAATTTAGAGTGGTTTGTCAGGCTTTCGTTGATTTTCATCTGCAAAATTTACGACGTCACCTTCAGGTGTCATCACTCCAACAAAGACCTTTTCGTATCTTTTTATCACTTTGCGGTGATCCGGCATAGACATGTCTAGTCGCATTTCATTCATGACCATGACCCTGTATTGCTTCCATTCTTCCCAACACGGGTTACAGCAGGGATAGGCGGCGGCAATGATATCTAGTTCCATACTATCAGGAATTTCCTTTTTGCACTTGGTACAGTTTTTTGCCATAGCAAGACACCAAAGATTTAGCAATTTATTCTTTTAAGAAAAGATATTAGGGAAATCAAAGAAAGTAAGATATGAAGATCAAGTGCCCCAAATGTGACGGAATAGCAGAAATGGGGGATGACTTTTCCTATGTCAAGTGCTCAAAATGTGACCTAGACATGACATATGGTGAGTATGTCAGATTTTTAACATACAAGGATGCCAGATATTCTGACATACTTGGAGATTATGCCACTGACACCGATGGCAAAACAGCAGGAACTCTTGATGAGTGGTAGAAAAAAAGTAACTACAATACTTAATTAATTTCAAAATACTAGTGCGCTTAGTGGCGTTTGTATCAGATACTATTCTTGAGATAGCTCTTAACTTGCTAGGATTTGTTGTTGGACTTGTGTTAGGCATCTTTTCCTACATTGGGTTCAAGAACACCGGAAGCCCAACATTGTTTAGACTAAACATTGCCTTTTTTTCAATCGGAATAGGTTTCGGGGTTGTTGGATTTGGATACATGATAGAGTTGTTCATACTAAACTATACTCAGATTGATAGTTGGATCCAGACACTTGGAATAGGAATTCAGACTGTAGGGTACTTTTTCATCGCATTTTCACATGGTATCAAATCATTTTTCCCAAAATCGAGATACTTCAAATCGATAATGTTCCCTCTTTTCATCATACCTGGAAATTCAATTGAGCATATTATAAGGTCAATTTCTTTTATCCTATTGGTATATGGGACAATTGAAACCATTATGTCCTATATGGAGAATAGGAATAGAAACACTATCTTTGTCGCCGCAGGGCTTGGATTGCTTGCCTTGGGCGAATTTCTAGGCTGGTATTCGATCATATTTCCAAAATCAATACTCTATTTTGTCTCGCTTTCTACAAAAATAATAGGGCTTGGTGCTCTATTCATACCGATATCTCAAGTTCCCTTAAGAGGAGGCATGAAACTTGGCGGTAGCATATAGAACTCACATGAGCATCATAGGAGATATTCTCTCTACTACTAGAGATGAGGCTCCTGACGAATCTGGCGCAAGTGTAACCTACCTAATACGAAAAGCCAATGTCTCATATGGAAGACTGGCAAAAATATTGGAAACCCTAGTTCAACAGGGGCTTTTAGAACAGAGCACTTCAGACAGAGCTTGTAAATATAGAATCAGTACTAGGGGCAGAGAGTTCCTACAAGCATATCGTGGTTTTAGGGAATTTGCTGACTCGTTTGGGTTAAGAATTTAGTCACTTTCATTTTCAACATCGTCATATTCATCTTCTACATCGTCGTCGAATTCATCTTCAAAATCATTCTCAAAATCTTCAGACATCAAAGATAGAGAAAATATTTTCCTATAAAAGATTTAAGCACATACACACTGTGTATGAGCTAATATCATACGATAGGTTCTACCCAGCCACCGCATGAAACACAGATGCTCATGCCATCATCATTTACGTATGTTTCTCCACCTGGTGGACAATGACATTGAGATATTTCTTCATCCATGTATAGATATATGAGGTTCAGCTTTATATCGTTTTTAGATCAAGAAAGAATCCATGATTTTTGTTGCAAACCACATGGATTAGGCCAAAATCTGTAGCAGAATTTAATTTACTATCATTTAACAAGTAGAGCATGATTGTGCCCTGCGACCACAATGGAATCATTATGGCATCTAATGCTGTCAAGAAAGGAGGTATCGTGATTTTTCCTACAGATACCGTGTATGGGATAGGGTGTGATCCATTTAATGACAAGGCAGTAAGAATGATTTACAGGATCAAGGGACGAGAAAGCTCAAAACAACTTCCTGTTCTTGGATTTTCCATCTCTGAGATATCAAAGATCGCTATTTTTGACAAACTCTCGGAGAGATTTGCGGCAAGACTCTGGCCAGGGCCGTTAACACTGATTCTCGATGTAAAAGAAGAAAAGATTGCAGAGTCTCTTGGTCTTGATAAAAAGATAGCAGTACGTGTGCCAAGTCACCCATGCACATCAAAGCTTCTCAAAGAGTGTAAGATACTTGTTGGTACAAGTGCAAATCTCTCGGGTCAACCATTTGCTGCAGATTCAAAGGAGATAATTGGAAAATTAGAAGGCTACGACATACTTTTGGATGGCGGAAAGATATCAAACCCAGTGGAATCTACTATTGTGGAAGTGATTGAAAACAAATTCCGCATAGTACGTGAAGGAAAAATTAGCGAAAAGGAGCTGCTTGCACTAGTTTGAGCCTGATTGTAACGTGTAGTCGCCACTTTGAGGAAGAGGCATCTGGTGAAATTTCAGAGATTCTCGAGATTTTGGGAGATGGTGAAGCTGGAATAGAGAACAGTAAATTTTCTGGTATAGTTATTGTAGATACATCTCTAGATCCCTTCCAAGCCGTAAATAAAATTAGAATGAAAATTCTTGATGAGCCTTGGAGTGTAAGGTACTGCCATAGATTCATACCGATTCAGGAATTTACTGGAACTACACTTGACGAGATAGTAAGAGTAGTAGAAAAATACGTTGTCAATATGCAGCCAGATGATTCCTACCGGATTACAATCGAGAAACGCGGCTCAGAATTATCCTCCACAGAAATAATTGATTCTATTGCAAAAATTGTGAAAAATAAGGTATCTCTTGAAAAATACGACTGGAACATAATAGTTGAAATTCTTGGAGACATAGCTGGCGTCTCCGTACTAAAAGAACATGACATAGTGAGTACTCTAAAACTAAAGCGCGATTCAATGGAGTAAAACTGCAGACTTTTCAACTAAAAGATCTTCAAGTGGTTCCTTTGATATTATGCAGTCAAGTTCTTTCTTTGTTATCTTAAATTCTTTCTTTATAAAATTAGTATGGTTAGGAAATGGTACAATTGGTTTTATCATATGATTGATTTCAGCAACAAGTTTGTTAGTTAGGGACTTTTTTCCAATCATGATCAGGATAGAATCACTATCCTTTTGTAATCCTACTTTATTGATTGCATCACTAATCTGTCTACTACATGCAAATCTCATAAGAATGTCAGTTTCAATTTTGTTAGAAAGCATCATACCAGATCTACTTGCTGCCAGAGATATTTCGACTATTCTCTTTGCATGTTTTATGCTTAGCACATATTTTGATTTGATACCCTGGATGACCACATTAGGAAATTTAGTTCTCAGATTCTCAAGAAGTTGTATTGGATCAATGCTTGTTTTTCCTAACCCGATTAATTCAATGTTGTAATTTGAAATCCTAAAGTTAACTCTTGTTTTACTTCCTCCGTGTACTATAGGAATTATGCTGACAATGTCCCCATCCTTAAGAGATGTCTCGTTTCCTTGCAAAACTGACGAATCCATACCATTTATTGCTACAAGAATATTTTGCGTATCAAATATAGGCATGTTTGTTGGAACAGAATTCTGAAGAAAGGCAAGCAGATCAGACACGGTCATGGCGTTCTTTTCAATTGATATATTATCAGACAAGAAAGATCTCTTGGCACCGCCGAGAAGTTTTACCGTTATCATAGTTTAAGGAATTAGTTAGTTCAATATGGAATTTTTGGTTTACGAGGTATTGACAAGAAAAGTTTTAGCTAACCAGTTGTTCTTCCATCTCTTCAGTCTCGTCAATGGACTCTGACTGTGGAGATAGTGATTCTTTTTCCTGTTGTTCTTCGAGATCTCTTCTCAAATGAGCTGCGATATAACCTGCAATCTCATTTTTTAGTCCCTTTGACCTAACTATGGCAACTTCGTCAAGTACCTTCTTGTTTAGTTTAAAGTCAATGCCGAATTTTCCTTTATAAGTAGTCATTAGTTCTGTGGAAATTCGTCTGACTCTATTCACGTTATCAATGGGCAGAAGGGGTATTTTATACCTATACGCCTAGATAGGAATTTGTATTTTCTTCCATGATT
The DNA here is from genome assembly GCA_050749105.1 of Nitrosotalea sp. Taxonomy (GTDB): domain Archaea; phylum Thermoproteota; class Nitrososphaeria; order Nitrososphaerales; family Nitrosopumilaceae; genus Nitrosotalea. The sequence goes on from JBOGQT010000042.1 coordinate 67,544, forward strand.
TCAAGTGTCTCATCATATCTCTTGCCCAGAATACGGGATGCACAAAAAAGAACGCTGGGAAGAAAAGTTATTTGTGCAGTCTTGTACCCAAAACATTTTGAAAACTTCACTGGTCCGTCTGTCTCCAACAAGATCCTACTATGCTCGGTTTGGGAAAGAAGAATCTGCTTGTCTTGAGAATATATCATAGCAGGACCATACGAAACATAGCATCCTACATCCATGGCTTTTTGCAGTTGTTTTTTGTTTCCCGCAAACCAATGTAACAAAACGCCACCAAGGCTATACGATGGAAGAATGGAGAATATCTCTTCTAATGTTTTTCTAGAATGAATTGATACTGGTTTTTTGAGTTTTTCAGCCAAAGACAGCATTTTTTCAAAGACATCTACCTGGCGATTAAAACCACTCTCATCAGAAACATATGTCTTGTCAAGTCCAATCTCTCCAATACCAGATATTCTATTTGAATTTGTCATGATCAGATTCACTACTGACTCTAGGTCATCATTTGCCTTTTCAGGATGTATTCCAAGAAATGGAAGAACTAGAGGACTTTGTTTATTCATTTCTAGCGTTGCTTTTGAGCTTGCATAGTCCATGGAAACACAACATGCTCTTATTTTCATCTTATCCATGGCTACCAAGATATATGGTAAATCAGGTTTGAATTCATCATCAGATAGATGAATATGAGCGTCAGTGAGCCAACTCATGATATCTTAACCATGAAAATAGTGTGTATAAATCGATTCCCAGATAGTCTTTTTTCCACTCGAAGTCTTTTATCACAGATGCTTTAGAGTTAGAACATGACAACATCTGAATTTGGTCTTTCTGTAATGTACCGGATCCTAAAAAAGGCCGGAGCCGATAGAGTAAGCGACGAATCTGCAAATGAACTAAGAAGGATATTGGAAGAGGTAGGTACATCCATTGCCAAAAGTGCAGTAGAGATGTCCACGCATGCAGGTAGAAAAACAATCAAAGCAGAAGATGTTAGACTAGCTGCAAAACAGTTTTCAAAATTCTGATCTAAAAGATTTAATTGTTCATAGGAAACCTTTTTGATTGCGGTGAGGTGGCAGAGCGGCTATGCGTTCGCCTGCAAAGCGAATCTATAGGGGTTCGAATCCCTTCCTCACCTTTGATATATCATAATAACCTACTCTACTAAATATAGCAGATTCTATCCATTTTAGATTTGACAGATAGAAGCAATGGATTACTAGAATACATACCAGGTGCAAGGCCACTTTTACAACAATCATCTAATGGACAGCCATTGGAAGGATTTGCTCAAAACATACGAGATAGTGTAAGAGAATATGCAGAGGATGCACAAAATGAGATTGAAAAAGGCCATAACTTTCTCCAATGGGTACTTACAAGAGTATTTGAAGCAACAGAAGATGATGCTACAGATGCAATCATTGATGGTCCTAATGATCTAGGCATAGATGCGTACTTACCAGTGGATTTTTCTGAAGACAAGGTCTATCTCTTCCAGTCAAAATATGGAACTTCGCATTCTATGGAGGCCATTGCCAAGTTTAGGCAGGATGTGCAGAGTTTACGTACCAAAGATATCACAAAGATGCGACCTGAGATTGCCCGTCTGGTAACGCAAATCCAAGAAAAAAATCTAAAGATTGAATGTGTTTATGTTACTGATCAAAAGGTAGATGAGGAAAGTTACGAGTCTGTTGAAATACATGACATAGATGTAATAATCCAAAAACTTTGGGATCGAATAAAAAAACCCGCAGTGGGAAAGAAGGCCACAATAAGACTAGAGAGCAAAATGAGATACCAGAACACCCTACTTGGAATCTTAAAGCTAAGAGAACTGACCAATTTTGTTACAAAAAATAGAGATTATGTCTTCGAGTCAAACATAAGACAGTGGATGCAGTTCAAAACAACCGTAAACAAGGGTTTACGCGAGACATTACAAGAATCACCTAACAAGTTCTTCTACTACAACAATGGCATAACCATAGTCGTAAATGACTTTGATGAACTTGAGGATAACTCTATACTTTTACATGCACCACAGATAGTCAACGGTGCACAGACATCTAATTCCGTACTAGATCATGCAAAGCGAACTCATAACTTGGAAGGAAGTATTACAGTCACCATAATTAAAGCGGCAGATGAGCTGGACCAGAATAATATTACAAAGTATAGAAATTCCCAGAATGCAGTAAGGGGAAAGGATCTAGTTTCATTGATGGATTTTCACAAATCAATCAAATCCCAGATGGAGAATTTTGGATACTTTTATGAGATACAGGCAGGCTCGTTTGATAGCAAGACAAAGTCTCAGCAATCTGAATTCACTGGAGATCCCACATACAACAAATATCTTCCTGACAATCACAAAAAAGTAATTGTTGGCAAAGATGCCATACAGGCATTTGTAGCTGGAATCGAACAAAGGCCTACTGAATCATACAGCTCACCTGCACAGTTCTTGCCAAGAGGAAGCAAGTATGATGAAGTGTTTAATGAGAAACTAAAAGACGAATACAGACTATTGTTGTATCCATATCTTGTAAAAGAATATGCAAAAAAGACTTTGAGTTATGGAAAGAAAGGAGGACATAAAACAAAAAGATATGCAACTCTCTTTTTTGTTGCAGTTTATTTTAAAATCTTGCATGAAAAAATACTACGTACCAAGGGGGACTTTAAGGAAGACATTTCAAAGTTAGAGCCGGTTTTCAAGAGCATCAAACTGAACCAGAGAATTTTAAAGGTCACAGATACGGTAGTAACAAAATTTCTTGAAGATACGGTTGTTGACGATGAAATGACGGCTGCAAATACATATCACAATTTCTTCTCACACCACATCTGGTTGGATTCCATGATGCGAGTAATTGACAAGAAGATAAAACAGGAAGAGGAAGAGATTAACAGTATTCAAGCAATAGTCCAAGATCTTTTCTAAAAAATTTCTATCAAAAGTAGCGGCAGATGGGTGACCGAAGGGTCTCTTGCAGGAGGTCCGCATTAGCCATCCGTCTACCGCTGCCTTAGTGTATAAAATTGGTAGTATTTAACATCATTTTTATAACGAAAAAAATTAATTTTATCAACATGGAAGAAGAAAAAAAATGTGGGTTATGCAATAACTCCTTGGATCATGAATACCATCCCATGGAAACATGGAATGTCAAAGGATATTTGTGTAGCAAATGTTACTCCAAAAAGCTCTCCGAACATTATCCAGGTACTCATGAAAGAGTTAACAAATCAAACTAAAAACCAGCCAGTTTCTATTTTAGATTTATCCGACATTTCTCCTATCCCTGTAGCATATCGCCATATGTATCGCGCTCTAGTTTCCATCTTTGTCTTTATTTTGACAAGCGATTCAAGTTCAGAGTGAATGTTTCCATCTGCAGTTGAACAAACTTCACAAAACTTGCATTTTGGATCCAGAGCCGGAGGCAAAGATTCTATCAATGGATAGGCCCTGCAGGCAAGTGGCCTATCTTGATATATTTTACATTTATACCCGCCATGTGGAGATCTATCACTGCTTTCAATATCAAGAAAAGGGCATGTGTTTCCATTAGACTCTTTCCCCATTAGTTGATATGCGAGAATTTCATCTGGTTTGTCGCTTTTTTCTGAGATCCCTATCCTAGGAAGAATTGTTATCTTAATAGAGTGCTTTTTTGCAAAAAATTCTATTTTTTGTTTCTCATCGGGTAAGATGAGCACTCCGATCTTGCCAAATTTCACAGATGGGTAATATTCTCTTTCTATGCAGCATTTAGAGCACCCATCTACACAGGAAAAATCCAATGCGATCTAAATACCAGAAAGAGATAAAATCCATTTCATCAAAGAATTGCTTGGAAACAGTATTTTGTGAGAAAGCGTAATACCCTTATATCACCTTGCCTTATAAGTACCGAATATGGTAACGTATAGAACTAGCATGCAGATAGTGTGCGATCTGCTCACTGTAACAGAAGAAAGTGGCGCAAATGGCATTAATGTAACAGCACTTCTAACAAAGGCAAACTTATCACATTCAAGACTAGCCAAGTTTATCGAAAACCTAACCGGAGCAGGCTTAATGAACAAGATAGAATTCGATGGCAAAAACACGTTTGTCATAACTTCAAAAGGTAAACAGTACCTAGAAACCTACGTGCAATTCCAAAGCCTAGCGGATTCTTTCGGTCTAGAACTCTAAACTGCCGCCACCCTTAATTTTCAAATTAAAACAATTCCCTAGTTCAGAAATTTTAGTCAGGTTTATTGGCAATTTTAAAAACAGATGTTTCATTGCCAGACTCCAGAAATGATCTTATGTAGTTATTTGTGAGATCACAAAAGATCAGACTAGACATCAGACACATTTTCAGATCAAAACTAGATCAAGCAGGTCAAGTATAACACGATCGACAGATCTATAAAGGCGCATATTTGTTTATGTCTAAGGGGAGTATATGTGACAGAAGTAGTAATATGGTGGAAGGGACTTGCAAAAGAACTAGAATTAGATATAGAAACCACAGATGAAGTATGACAAAAAATAAACAATTTTTGAATTTTTGAAAATGTGTTACAATAAAAAATATTCACAGGTTTTTTGAAGATTTAATTTAATTTTATTATATAAGCCTCGAGTGGGATTCGATCCCACGGCCTAACGCTTACGAGGCGTTCGCTCTACCAGGCTGAGCTATCGAGGCATTGGTTCGCAATGCCATCAGAGTTTATAAAAAGCCTTTGTGCTTTGGATGCATTGAAAATATCAATTTCCGGAGTACGCGGAATTTTTTCACATGATCTTAACCTCAAAGACATAATACATTTTTGCCACAATTTTTCATATCTTATAAAATCAAAAAAATGTGTTCTGGCACGAGATACAAGACCATCAAGTGAGATACTTTCTCATGTAGCTTCTGCCTCGCTTATGGAAAGAGGTATTTCAGTTTATAATCTCGGAGTATCCCCAACACCAGTTGCGTTTAGGGAATCACGAAAGTACGGAGCCGGACTTATAGTAACATCGTCTCACAACCCCCTAGAGTGGAATGGTCTAAAATTTATCACATGTGGAAGAGGTATCAACGAAGTGGAGTTGGAACAGTTACTCAAAGAAAAGCCACCCTCAAAAGAAAAGATTGGTTTAGAATCAGAAATCGACTCAAGCTATGTCAATGAAGCCATAAAATTGATTGGTAATGTGGGCGCCAAGCCAAAGATTGCTCTTGATATCGGAGGCGGTGCTGCGTTTGAAGTGGCTCCATTACTTTTGGAAAAACTTGGATGCAAAGTAAAAAAGATAAACGCCATTCCAGGTAAATCCTTGCGTGGGCCAGACCCCACTTCTGACAGATTATCAGGTCTGATAACATTGTCCAAAAAGGCAGACATTGGATTTGCGTTTGATTTGGATGGAGATAGGCTTGTGGTGGTAAAAGATGGTAAGAAGCAAACGCCAGATGTTACTTTAGGACTAGGTGTTGCCAAAGCGCTTGAAATTGGATACAAAAAGTTTGTCTTGAGCATTGACACAAGTGTGGCTATTGAAAAATTCATCAATAACGAAGGAGGTCAGGTTAAGAGATCCAAAGTTGGTGAAGCCAATGTTGTTGACTTAATGTTAAAGACAAAGGCTCAGGCCGGAGGGGAGGGAAGTAGTGCAGGTTTTATTTTGCCTGAATTTAACATGTGCAGAGACGGATTGCTTACCAGCGGTCTTATTGCATCCATGGTTGGAACAGATGAATTTTCAGACATTTCCAAGTTTATGGAAGGATATTTTCAGAGAAGAAACAAGGTAAATGTAGATTCAAAATTTCACAAAAAAACAATGGAGATACTAACCAAAAAGATGGAAAAAAAATTCAGCCACATAGTAACAATTGATGGAGTAAAGTCGATAATAGATGAAGATAGTTGGGTCCTAGTGAGACAGTCCAATACAGAACACAGCATCAGAGTTTCCACCGAATCAAATGATTTGAAAAAGGTAAAAAACATAGAAAAAGAGATTACTGAACTAGTCAACAAAAGCCATGAAGAAGCCAGACGAAATAGAAATCATTAAAATATTTCAGAGTCGTTTCGGACAAAGATCAAGTTTTGTCCCAGAAGACTTGGAGATTTTGTCCATGTCCAATAGAAATTTTGCTGTAAAATCTGACATGCTAGTTCAAAGTACAGATGTTCCACCAGGCATGAAATTATACCAAGTTGCTAGAAAGAGCCTAGTCTCATGTGTAAGCGATTTTGCATGTAAAGGAGTGAAACCAAGATATGCCACCATTTCACTTGCCATTCCTCAAGGGTTTACCAGGAAAATGATAAACACATTGGCAAATGGTTTTGCCTTGGCCTCAAAAGAATTTAATGTAAAGATAGTTGGCGGGGACGTAAATAAAGGAAAAGAGATTGTTATCGATGTATCTATGTTCGGAATCGCCAATAAAATAATACGAAGAGGAGAAGCGAAAAGCGGCGATGTAATAATTACCTCTGGGCCTTTTGGTTATTCCTCATCAGGTTTGAAGATCATGCTTCAAAAACTCAAAGCAGATCCGAAATTTACTAGAAAATGCAAGAAAAGTGTCCTACTACCAACACCTAGGTTAGAGTTTGGACTCAAGGCGGCAAGGTACTTTTCTTCATCCATGGATTCAAGCGATGGACTATCTATCACTCTAAATGACATGAGTAAACTCAGTAAAAAGAAATTTGTCATAACCACAGTTCCAACTCAAAGTGATGTAGAAGTATTTGCAGAGAAGAAGAAAATCAACCTAACAGATCTTGTCTTTTGTGGGGGCGAAGAATATGAGATAGTAGCTACAGTCTCCAAAAAGAAACTTGATGCGGTTAAGAGCATAGCAGTGAGGCTTGGTGTGCCTCTTTTTGAAATAGGATATGTTATAGATGGCAAGAATGTTGTTCTCATGAACAAAAAGCAAGAAATAGTTCTCAAAAGATGCGGTTGGGTTCATCTCAAATCCTAATGTTTTTTAGTCAACTGCAATGTACGGGTCTAAATTAGAAAATAATCCAAACTATCAAGGAATTAGGTTGGAGAGGATATAGTAAATGACTAACTTTTCAAAATTCAAGTCCAAAATAGATTGTTTATAATCTAAATATAGTAGAATGTTATTTTATGACTCACTCATGAATTTTGGGGAAAAATCAAAAATTAAATCAAAAGATAAGATTGTCAAATTCTTAGAAGTCCAACATACTGGAAGAATTGCAACTATTGATAAGAACGGGTTTCCTTTTGTTGCACCTATGAATTTTCTATATCATAATGATTCAATATACATTCACGGGTTTCCAAGAGGAGAAAAATATGACAACATAAAACTAGATTCCAAATGCGGTTTTGAAGTTGATAAGGAATTAGCATTTTTACCATCATACTTTTTTGAACCTCCTACAGATGCTTCACTTACTGATACATTGTATGTTAGCGTAGTAATCAAGGGATATGCCAAACTTGTTACGGATAATGCAGAGAAGGCAGAAGTTTTAAACAAATTCATTGCAAAATATCAGATAGAAGGAGGGTATGAATCTCTAAGACTCGATATGGCTACTGTACGAGGAGTCAATTTAATGAGAATAGAACCAGAGATAATGACTGGCAAGTATAAACTCGGAAAATATTGGGATGCAAAAGATAAACTTAGGATTGCAACACGTATAATGGAAAGGGCAATAAAAAATCCAAAAAGAACGTTAGAACTTTTGAATGTAGCAGGATTAGACAAACTTGACGATAAAACCACAAAAGAGATTGCATGGATTCATTCAAGTGAGATCATAAGAATGATGGGCTTTCAAAATGATTCTAAATATCCAGATATTTCGTTATCTGTTGTAGAAGAAGTAGATTGGTAAATTCATCACCTAACAGTTAACATGAAGAGCAACCCCGTCATTTTACCAGAATTGAATTTCATAATGTTTTTTAGTCAACTGCAATCCGGTGGTCTAAATTTTTCCATAATTGCTATTTTATTATAATGTATTTTTTGCCTCATCTTTTGAAATTATATACAGATACAGAACCTTTTCCCAAGTAATTTCCGGCTACGTAAATATTGCCGTTTGTGGGATTTACTGCAACAGAAGAGCCTACCTTATCTGATTCGAGATAGTTTATCACTTTGTTAGTTTGCCCATCTATCACCGCAACGCGAAACGATCCTGTATAGAGAGTAATAGGGTCTACACCCAATGTAGCGTAAACAGTATTGTTGTTTGTATTTATCGCCATATTCAGGACAGAAAGAGAAATTGTGTCAACTACCGAGTTGGTTGTACCATTTATTACTGCTATCCAATCTCGACTGTGGTTTTCGCCTGACGTTATACATCCTGCACAATCTGCATAAATCAAATCTGTTGATGGGTTTACTGCTAGTGCTGCTATGGAAGGTCCGGGAATTGTAGACACTCCGTGGGGTCCTCTCAAACCGATTGTCACATTAGTCAAGATTTTGTCAGTTGCACCATCTATGACAGCAATTTGATATGGTTTTTTGTATCCATATTGTACATTGTTAACATATATCCTGTCAGTGTTTGGGTTTACATCTATGCCATAAGAACCTCCGCCGAGTCCTATAATGGTGTCAATAACTTGGTCGGTTCTACCATCAATTACAGTGATACCACCATCTCCATAATTCCAATCACTTACATAGATGCGGTTTGTCATTGGGTTTACTGCTACTTGTACGGGCCAAATCTTGTATGTTTTACCTCCTTGGTTAGCATTGAAGATCATTTCAGGAGGTTTCTTACCCATGTCTGTGATGCCAATATTTTTTATTACTGTATCAGTAACTCCATCTATTACAGCGACTGCATTATCAGCAAGAGGACGAGGATAACTGCTAATGACTACATAGATTTTGTTTGTCATGGGATTTACCACCACGCCCTGTGGCAAACCGCCCATAGGAATCTTGCTCAGAGTTTTGTTAGTATGTCCATCAAGCACATAAACAAAGCCTATGAGATTATTACATACGTACACCTTGCCAGTTACTGAATTGACTGCAATCTCTCCAAAATTTGAATCCTGAGGGGTAGCAATTCTCAAATGTTCTGTAGTATGAGGAATTAACAAAATGAACATGCCAAAAGATACTACGGCTATAATTCCAATGGCGGTAACAATAGAAAGATTCGAAGATTTCAAAAGACAGTCTCACTCATTCTTCAAACAATAAAAAACTGACGTATATTTTCACAATACCATTCCTCGAAAACTATTCTATTCATGCCTATGCGCACAATGTTTTTTAGTCAACTGCAATCCAGTGGTCTAAACACAAGTTATTGTAAGATTAAATAGAAACAAGTGAATTTTCATTTTAATCAACAACTGTAATTCCCTATTGTTCCATAATCAGGATCCACGTGAAAGTCATTTAGATCCACACTTGCAGCAGCCTGCCAACCGCAATTACCATTTGTGTATTCTATATGAGGTATGACAAAATCAATGTGTTCAAACCAATGATCATCATGTACGCCCATATTCATATTCTCAAATTGGATATCCTGATATTTTTTTAATTCCGTAGCCTGCAATGCCCTCTTAATCACTTGTTGTTTTTGTTCATCTGAAAGAAAGTTATCTGATGTCTGCAAGTTGTAACTGTATTTACCTGAGCATCCGTAGGTACTATGACATTCTACTCTTTTGTACACAGGTAACGGAGGTGTAATAGGTCCATTCGCAGTATAGTTTTGTGGGTGGTTGCATGTTACAAACAAATCATTTCCCTGATTTGATAACATTGGATTTGTACAGAAGGTGTGGATTCTCTGCATTTCATAATCAGTAGAATTTAGTTGTACTGGAGTTGATATGATAGAATTTGAAATTGTATAAATTCCAAATGAAGTCATGGATGAAATTCCTATCACAGTAATAATTACAAGATATAGAGTTTTCAAAATACATTATTATTCACTCTTCAAACCTTAAAAAATTGACGTAGATCCACACCGTAAGATTCTTACAAAATCAAGCGTACTCATGCCTAAGCGCACAATGTTTTTTAAACCCGTTATAGAGCTCTGAAATGTTGTCAGAGCAAGAAACTAAGGAGAAATGGGGTGTTGCCCACATTTACAGTAGTTACAACAATACAATTGTACACATTACGGATGTTTCTGGCGCCGAGACGGTAGCCATAAGTTCTGGCGGAAGACATGTAAACGCAGACAGGTACGAATCATCGCCTTATGCAGCAATGAAATCTACTGCCGCAGTAGTAGAGGCTGCTCATGACAAAGGTTTCACAGGGCTTCACATAAGAGTAAGAGCTGTTGGTGGAGTCGGATCTAGAGTCCCTGGACCTGGAGCGCAGGCAGCAATAAGGGCACTGGCAAGAGGTGGATTTAGGATCGGAAGAATAGATGACGTAACACCAATTCCTCATGATACAACCCGTAAGAAGGGTGGCAAAAGAGGAAGAAGAGTCTAGACCTCTTTAAATTTTACCTTTACTTTAGCATTATTTTGTTCAAAGAAGATTGTCATAAAGCTGACAAGTTTTTCTTCATATTTTTTCCCCTTGGATGCCTGTATCTTGTCTGCAAGTTTTAACGGCATGGCAGACCAGAGATCACTTTTTAATAATATTTTGAAAAAAGTCCAACCAAATCTGTGCACCGGTTCGCTGATAAGAAAACCATCTGTTACTTCACAGATCAATTGTAATCTATTCATTGCAGAAGAGACCAGTTCCAAGTCTGTATCATAATTTGTGGTTGCAATTTCCAGAATAGTTGATCTTTCATTCATTACCAAGTCCTCCAATAGTCTGCAAAAAGAGCCATTTTCATCCTTTTAGTCATACTACACAACTATAAAATTTAATTCGTCGTTATAAATAAACTAAGGATTTTCTGGCGTAGTGTCTTGATCATTTGCTTCAGGCTCATTGCCTTTTAATTTGTCTGACCATGACACCAATTTTCCATCTTGTTCAACCTTTATTGTGGTCTGCACCTTGACTCTAATTCCTATAGACCTGAAAAGGGTAAGCAGTTTTCCTCCATCAATGATTTCAGTGACTTCTCCAGACTGGAGTAATTCCGCAAGTTTTTCTACCAACAATTTAGTTTCTTCCGGAAATTGCGCCTCTGCAGTTTCGAGAATCTCTAGTCCCCGGTAACCAAGCTGTTTGACAACAATTTCACGTGGTGTAGTGATAGTAGCCGGCTGTTTTGTCTTTAGTTCCTCCATTTTCTGTTTTTGAGAGATATTTTTTTGCATTTCAAGTAGCCGTTTTGCTTTCAAGAGTTCTAGTTCTTTGTCTTCTTCGCTCATCCTTTGATTACCCCTATAGGCACGAGTTTAGCTACTTTTGTTGCTATTCCCATTTCATGAGATACATTTGCCACTGCATCCACATCCTTGTATGCTTCTGGTGTCTCTTCAACAACACCTTCTCTAGTAAGAGCTTTTATGAAAATGCCTTTGTCACCCAGAGATTTTTGAACTTGACTCTCGGTGAAATTACGTCTTGCAGCAGATCTTGACATCATTCTTCCTGCACCATGTGCAGTAGAACCAAAGCTCAAGTCCATCGAACCTGGTTGTCCCAAAAGAATCCAACTGCCTGTACCCATTGAACCGGGAATGAAAACAGGCTGTCCCAAGTCTCTATATTTCTGCGGTATCTCGTCCCTGCCTTTTGGAAACGCCCTTGTTGCACCCTTTCGGTGAACTACTACTGAACGTAGTTCGCCGTCAATCTTGTGTTTTTCAACCTTTGCGATGTTGTGAGCCACATCATAGATAAGTTTCATATCCAAATCGGCCTCAGTTTGATTGAAAACTCTTTCAAATGCTTTTCTTGTCCAGTGTGTAATCATTTGTCTATTGCTCCAAGCAAAATTCAATGCAGCAAACATTGCTTTTCTATAAGATTCTCCTTCCTCAGAAGAATTTGGTACGCATGCAAGTTCCCTGTCAACTAGATTTATCTTATATTTTTGAAGTGCCTGCTCAGATGTTCTAAGATAATCACTACATACTTGATGCCCAAATCCCCGTGAGCCACAGTGGATCAAGATAGTTATTTGGTCTTTGTAGATTCCCATTCTCTTTGCAGCTTCTTCATCATGAATCTGGTCAACACGTTGAATCTCAAGAAAGTGGTTGCCCGAGCCAAGGCTTCCCAGTTGTGGAGAGCCTCGTTTGCGAGCAGTTTGCGATACCCTGCTTGGGTCTGCGTTTTTTATTTGACCATTTTCTTCACATACATCAGCATCATCTTTTGAGCCATATCCATGATCTACTGCCCATTGTACTCCCCGCACAAGTACCTCGTCAAGATCTGAAGGACTTAGCCTCACAGCACCTTTTGAGCCTACCCCAGAAGGGATAGATTTGAAAAGATCAAGCACGAGGTCTTTGAGTTTTGGTCTTACATCTTTTTCGTCAAGATTTGTCCTTATCAGTCGGACTCCGCAGTTTGATACCACTATGCCATTTGCAATGAAGTTATGGTTGCTATCGTTGATAGTTAGATCGTAAACATAACCATCGTAATCGATTTTCTCAATGTCTCTTATTTGATCCCATGCATATCCATCTCCTATAGAAACTTCTTCCAAAAACTCATTGAATCGTGTGACATTCCAAACCCTTGTTGAGTTTCTCGCAGACCATATCGAGTGTTCTATAAAGCTTGAAGTAAAGTATTCGCCCGTCAGTGTAGCTAAAATCTGTCCAGAACTTGTTCCGTTTGAATACATCTCCCGTGCTGTCGTTCTTGCATTTTCTCTTTGTTCTCTGACCTTATTGGTAAAGCCAAGATACAACGAAGTTATACTAGCCAATACCTCCTTTTCCTTATTGTAAACATATCCTACAGTACTAAGGAATCTGAACATGTTCTCTGCGTTGGATTGTATTCCTAAACGTATCGCACCTGTCTTACCCTTCTTGCCGCTGTAGGTATAACCATCTACTAACATCGGTTCCGAAGTCTTTACACCAAGCGATTCAAGTATTTCCTTTATGTCATTGACTATCTCAAATGCGTTGTCTAGCATAGTCTCTAGCTTGCTTACGCTAAAGGCAGGTATCATGAAATTATAGCCATTGTTAGATATCGGTTTGGTAAGTTCGCCTCCAAAATATGCAGCAACAAAAAGTCGCTTTTGCCATGGTTTGAGAGATTTTATCCACGCCGGTATTCTGTACCTTTGTGATGATCTGTTACCAGTAGGGATACCCATTGCATGAAGGATAACTCTGAACCCTCTGGAGGATATCTTCAGGGAATGCTCTACACTTTGGAAAGTAGCTTCGCCATAGTGTGAATTTATCTTGTGGTGCCTTTGTCGAGAGGTTATGGTGGAGTTTATTCCTAACCAATTCAAATCATGCTCTATTGATTTGAGATCCTCTAATTTTCCATAGATAGAAACATACTTGCTTGCTTGAGGAACTGTGCCATCGCTTAGTATTATGCCTAGCAGTTTGAGTATTCTTGGAAGTTTGTTGCTTGTTGTCTTTAGTTCAATGAGACCAAGACTATCTAGATATTTTAACACCTGTGCCCTAGCATTGCCTTTGTTGCTTATTCCTAATTCTTTCATGGCCATGTACAGATCTTCAATATTGTATATGATGTCCTCTGTAGGTTCTATGTGCTCTAATCCTTCAAATCCATGAGAAACCAAATTGGTTCCAATTGATAGCAATCCCGCATCTACCATGCCTCTATCTGTAAGCAGTGGATGATCCTTTGTGACTAGTAATTCCCTTCCAAACTTTGTGGTTATTTTGAGTATGGTACCATTTTGTTTTTTCTTAAGAAACAGGATGGGCGCTGTTTTTATGGTTGATTTGCTTGATACATCAAATGATAAAGTAACATCATTGCCCTCAATTGTAACTATACGCTTCCAACTTCCGTCTTCAGTATAGATTCTAGTGGATGGATGAAGGCAGTTTATATCGTAGCCTACTCCTCCAGGGCTTATCATTCCCTCTTCTGCGTCCATGGCTGCCACGCCACCTACTGGAAAACCATATCCTTCATGGCCATCTGGAAGCACTACAACGTGTTTTACAACTCCCGGCAACGTTGAAACATTTACGGCTTGAGTGATAGTTCTATCAGTAAGCATTTTTTGCAATAATACTTCATCTGCATAGATTGTAACTGGAACCTTCATGCCTCGAGAAGAATCTGCCTCGATGCGGTATTCCATGTTTCCTATTTTTTTTGGAATTAACGAAGTCATCTCTTTCTGCGAAAAAGGATATTGGACACAATTTAAATCATGAGTAAGACACAGAAATTTTGAATATCTATTTCATTAGCAAGTAGATTTATTTTGCTAGCATGGTTTCTTTCAGGTATGCCAATACTGCCAATTGATGCCGGTCGTTATGGAACAGACGCCATGAAGGAAATCTTTGATGATCAGAAAAAGATCTCATATCAGTTAGAGATTGAGGCGGCTGTGGCTCAATCGCAATCAGAAATAAGCATGATACCAAAAAGTGCAGCTCAAAATATTGCACAAACGGCAAGATCTGGAAAAATAACTGTAAAAAGAGTAAAACAGCTAGAGGCAAAAAGCGATCATGATACGGCAGCGCTAGTAGAAGCTCTCAGTGAGAGATGCAAAGACTCTGCAAGGCCTTGGATTCACTATGGTTTGACAAGTAATGATCTTGTTGACACTAGCAATTCTTTGCAAATCAGAGATGCTATTGTCATAATAGAGCCCAAGATAGCAAATCTAGCCATTATTTTAGCAGAATTGGCAATAAAATACAAGGGAACACCTGCTGTTGGTAGAACTCACGGGCAGCACGCAAGCATAATTTCATTTGGTTTAAAATTTGCAAATGTCGCACTAGAAATGGCAAAACATATTGAAAGAATTGAAGAGGTAAAGAAACGAATTTTAATTTGTAAAACTCTGGGCGTTGTTGGAACTGGATCTCTGATGGGAGCAAAGGCATTGGAAGTTCAAAGAAGAGTTGCAAAAAAACTTGCACTGTTTCCCGCAGATGTAACAACCCAAGTAGTACCACGCGAGAGATATGCAGAGTATGTTTTTTTGATGGCACTGATTGGCTCAACACTTGAAAAGTTAGCTGTTGAGATACGAAATCTTCAGAGAACAGAGATAGGAGAGGCCTCTGAGCCATTTAGGAAGGGACAGATGGGAAGTAGTGCAGTTCCAGTCAAGAGAAATCCAGTAAAAAGCGAACGTGTCACATCACTTTCAAAGCTATTACGAAGTCAAATTTCCGTAGCATTTGAAAATATACCGCTTTGGCATGAACGAGATCTTTCAAATTCCGCCAATGAAAGATTCATCCTTCCTACTACTTCTATTGTACTTGATGAGATGCTAGAAGCCATGACAAAAATTCTACGAGAACTATACGTCAATGAAGAGCGAATAAGAAAGAATTTGGAATTCACAATGGGTCAGATCTTCGCAGAGTTTGTGCTTGAGGCACTCATAAAGAAAGGAATTCCCAGATTTGAGGCATATAGAGACATACAACGCATTGCATTTGCTGCATCAGAGAAAGAGATGGATTTCAGAGATGCAGTAAAAAGTGATGATGCAACATCATCGCACCTTACAGAAAAGGAAATAGACGATATTTTTGTTCCGGAAAATCACCTCGGTGCATCAGATCAGATAATCAGAAACGTCTACAATATTGTGAAAAAATCGTGTTCTAAGTTTTCTTGACCTTCATCAAGTTTTTGTGAATGAGAGAGCCATACTGTAGGGCTTTTTTTCTCTTCAGCGCAGAGTCATTTGGTACTCCAACTGACAAAGCTAATTGTCGAATTATGTGTTTTCTGACCAGATCGTCCTTATTTTTTATCTTCTCCTCAATTGGAATTGTCTTTGCAAAGTCAATAAATTCTTCAGAGAGAAGCGGTTGTAGTATTGTTACACCAAACTCTGACGATATCATGTTTACTGCCTTCATCATCTTGATCTCGTTATCAAGTTTTGATTCCATAAAGTCCACAACTTCTCTTTCCCCACGCTCTATAACTTCCCGGTATGCATTATATCCACAAAAGAGCTCGTCTACACCGTTTGATGTAAGAACTTTACCAATACCATGTTTGCTTGCAAGTTTTGAGACATAATAGAAAGCTATACAATTTTCGTTCCAAGAGAGATTATCAGTATTAATTTCTAGTCGGATCTCTTTTACAACACCCGAAAACGATTTGGCAGGTATGGTGTAAACAAGATGCTTCAATCCCATCAAAGTTGCAATTTTCTTTGAAAATTCAATATCATGTGAGCCTTCAAACCCAATTGTAAGCAATGTTACTTCAAATCCAATGTCAGAACAAATTTTTGCCAATAATGAGCTATCAACACCTCCAGAAAACGCCACTCCAATTTTTTTTGATGTTATAGTGTTTTTTGTTGCAAGAATCATTTGTTCATGTAATTTTGTAACAAGGTTTGCCATTTTGTGATGATCTAGTACTTTTGCTATGAGAGTTAAATATAGGATTCGCTAGAAAAAATCATGACATTAGTTAAACTAACTGAGGAACAGATCAAAAAAGAATTAACCGATTTACAAGGATGGAGTGTTGTCAATGGTAAACTTCACAAGGACTTTGTTTTTACAGATTTCATAGAGGCCTTTGGTTTTATGAGCAGAGCCGCCATTCACATAGAAAAGATGAATCATCATCCAGAGTGGTTTAATGTATATAACAAGATCAAGGTCGAACTAGTAACTCACGATGCAGGTGGAATAACACAGAATGACATCAACCTCGCAAAGACCCTTAACTCTTTAGCAAAATAGCACTTGTAATAACAAAACGACCTGTACAGAATTTATATACGGATAGTCCAAAATTTTTCAAATGCCAAGCGGTTCGGCAATTCTAGATTCGGATTTTCGATATATCGATAAAAAGGGAAATCTCATGAGGAGTAGAACAGAGCTTTCCATAGCTGAGATGCTCTCATTTCTGGACGTAGAGTACGAATATGATTACAGTGTTACATTAAAGAATGGAAAAAAGATTCGTGTTGACTTTAAAACCGAAAAAGGGCTCATAGAGATAATCGATAGCGAAAGCGATATTACAAAATACAAGGAACTAAAACAAGAAAATCCAGATGTAAAACTAGTTGCAATGGGTCATCCAAAACTTGCGGCCCAACTAAAAGAACTTGATGATATTGTACTTTACAAAACAAAAGACGTCCAAACCGGATCAATCTTCATTGAGGATCCTTCATTTGCATTTGATTATGCGCATATACTGCCACTGGTAGAAAAATGCTCTATTCTTCATGGCCATACGTCATCAGTCATGGTAGAACTTGTAGGCGAGATGAAAAATAACTTGCTTGTTGATTTTGGAGAAGCAAAAAAGATCATCAAGGAAGTGATTTTGGTTCTAGACCATAAATTCTTCATTAACAAAAGATATCTTGCAAAAGAAGATGATCTGCACTACAATATTGTATTTGACGGTCCCAAAGGAAAATTCAATCTACAAGTGCCAAAAGATACCACGTATTTGCTAGAAGGTGAAGCCACAGTTGAAAACCTGTCAACTGAAATAATAAAACTCCTAGTTCCCAAGATGCCAAAGAACGTAGAGGCAGTGGGAGTATACATTTACGAGGGCTATAACAAGGGAGCCCATATCATTTCACAGATCTCAAGATCATAGTGGCATGGAACCAAAAATAAAGGAAACAGCATGGAATCCTGAGATTGAAAAACAAATTTTAAAACAATGGGAAGACTCGAAAATCTACGAGTTCAAGCCCCAAGGAGAGGTCTTTGTAATTGACACGCCTCCCCCATATCCATCTGGAAGACCTTGGCACATAGGAGCTGCTGCACATTATGCACAGATAGACATGATTGCAAGAACTGCAAGGATGACAGGAAAGAATGTTCTATTTCCGATAGGAATTGACAGAAATGGCCTGCCTGTGGAGATGTACACGGAGAAAAAGCACAACATAAGGATGCATGAGACAGACAGAAATGAGTTTTTGAAGTTGTGCGCTACGGCACTAGATGACCTTGAGGCAGAGATGATTCAGATAATGAAAAACTTGGGTCTGAGTGGAAATTTCTCGGAATACTATAGGACAGACTCTGAGCAATACCGTTCCCTTACGCAAGCCACATTCATAGAATTATGGAAAAAGGGACTGATATACATTGCAAATAGGCCAAATAACTATGACTGGGTAACTGGAACCACCATTGCAGATGCAGAGATAGTCTATGATGACATCCCAACCAAACTAGTTTACATGAAATTTAAGATAAAAAATTCTGATAGAGCTTTAATCATAGCAAGTACCAGGCCTGAGCTTTTGTGTGCATGTCAGACAATAATTGTAAATCCAGAAGACGGAAGATATAGCGATGTAATAGGCAAGAGTGCAGTAATTCCTATCATAAACAGAGAGATTCAGATCAGGACTCATCCATCTGCAGAAAAAGAATTTGGCTCTGGTGCAGTTATGGTTTGTAGCTATGGTGATCAAAATGATGTTGCACTATTCAGAGAGCTTAAACTGCAAGAGATTGTAGCTATTGGCAAAAATGGTAGAATGACAGAGTCTGCAGGCACATATGCAGGACTCAAAGTAAAACAAGCAAGAGAAAAGATAATCGAGGATCTACAAAACCAGAACTTGGTAGAAAAGATTGAAAATGTCAATCACAGAACCCCAATTTCTGAGAGAAGTAAGATTCCAATTGAGATAATTTCCATGGAAGAATACTACCTAAAACAAAAAGAATCTGTAGAAAAAATCAAGGGGTTGGGTTCCAAGATTGTGTTTCATCCATCCATGCACAAACAGATTCTCATGAATTGGCTGGAATCAATAACCATAGATTGGCCCATTTCACGAAGAAGATTTTACGGAACGGAGATTCCCATATGGTATTGCAAAAAGTGCTCAGAACCACATGTACCAGAACCTGGAAAATATTATAGGCCGTGGAAAGACCCAAGCCCTATCTCAAAGTGTACCAAGTGTAGCGCGACTGAGTTTGTTGGAGAGGAAAGGACATTTGATACATGGATGGATTCAAGTGTCTCACCTCTTTATATCTCAAAATATAACCAAGACAACGAGTTTTTCAAAAAGACATACCCGGCAGCAATAAGACCACAATCCAAAGATATTGTGAGAACTTGGCTCTATTATACAATCCTAAGATGTGAGCAGCTTACTGGTATGACGCCATGGAGCGAGGCATGGATCATGGGTTATGGTGTTGACGAACATGGAGCAAAGATGAGCAAGAGCAAAGGAAATGTTGTAGACCCTCTTCCAGTAATTCAGAAATTTGGTGCCGATACCTTCCGATTCTGGAGTGCAAGCGAGATAAATCTTGGTTATGACTTTAGATGCTCTGAACAAAAAATTGAAACTACAAAGAAATTTCTAAGCAAACTCTGGAACATATCCAGATTCCTTTCCGGCTTTCCAATAATCAAGGATGCCAAGACTACTCCGACAGATAAGTGGATACTCTCAGAGCTAGACAAGGTGGTATCAGAATGCAAGAGGGGCTTTGATGATTACAACTTTTTTGTTCCCTCCACTAGCATTCGTGAATTCACATGGAACCTGTTTGCTGCACATTATATCGAGATGGTAAAAGGCCGTGCATACAGTGGAGGTTTTAGCGAAGAAGAAAGAGATGCGGCAATATTCACATTACACAAGGTCTTGTCCACATTGCTGCTGCTTCTTGCTCCAATAACCCCGTTTATCACAGACTACCTTTGGCAAACATTATACTCTGACAAGACAATACACAAGGAAAAATTTCCACAATCAGAAAATCATGAAGACTGGTCAAAGTTTACAAAGCCAATTACAGAATTTAACTCAAACGTATGGAATAAGAAAAAGGAACAAAATCTATCTTTGAAGGACACAATAGATATGCCCATTCCTGAGGAACTCCAACAGTTTACAAAAGACTTGCAAGCCATGCATACTCTAAAGTCTTAAGACATGTTTACGTTTTTTCCAAAGATCAAGGTTTCAAAAATCATATGTCCTTTAATAGTGATTTTTGGATAGTCATATGATTGAAAGCAATAGTTATCAGAAAGCACGGCGGCCCTGATGTTTTATCATATGAAGAAATTGACAATCCACAGCCAGCCAAGGGTCATGCAATAGTTAGAGTTGATTATTGTGCTGTAAACCATCTTGATATCTGGGTTAGAGATGGGCTTCCCGGTAGGCATGTATCATTTCCTCATGTTCTAGGTTGCGATATTTCTGGAACACTTGTAGAAGGCTTTGGAAGATTCAAGAAAGGCGACAAGGTGATAGTATATCCTGCCATACAAAGCGGCATACCGAGAGTATCATTTTCCATCATAGGCGGTTTTGGCAAATATCACGGAGGTTATGCCGAACTAGTCAGAGTTCCAAAGAAAAATATCATAAAGAAACCAGATGGGTTTAGTGGTGTAGAAGCATGTGCATTGAACGTATCATATCTAACTGCCTGGAACATGCTCAAAAGATCAAGATGCAAGAAAGGTGATACCGTACTAATATGGGGTGCAAACAGTGGCGTTGGCTCTGCTGCAATATTGCTTGCCAAGGCAATGGGCCTTAGGATCATAACGGTTGTATCAAGTCAAAACAAGGCAGATCTTGCAAGAAAACTTGGTGCGCAGTTTGTCATAGATAGAAACAGATCCGATGTCATAGTTGAGACCCTAAAGCACACAAATGATCAGGGTGTTGATGCAGTGATTGATCATGTTGGTGCAAAGACATGGCCAATAAGCATCGAGGTTCTCAAGATCGGTGGAAAAATGATTACCTGCGGTACCACCACAGGCGGAGAAGCTAATGTAAACATTAGGATTCTTTACAGTAAAGAAGCGAGTATAATTGGTGCATATCTAGGTACAAAGTCACAGTTAATCGCATTACACAAATTCATGAAATCAAAGAAGATCAGACCCATCATTGACAGCGTGTTTGAACTCAAAGATGCTCAGCTTGCACACCAAAAGATGGAAGATAGTTCTCAGTTTGGAAAGATAGTCCTAAAGGTATCTAGCTGACAAATTCTCTGCAATCACAATCCAGTACCAGACATGTTTCTTTTGTTCTGATATGATCGTCCATTGAATGACCGCATTTTACGTTTTTACATGTATGCCTTGTTTTTTCCCTTTGTACAACTCTTTGAGCTATCTCATTTGCCTTTTCTTTGGAATATCCCTTCTTGTCAATGTAATAGTGCACTACCCTGTTGTACAACTCATTTGGGTCAAACGTGTGGCTCATCACAGATATAATATCACAATCAAAACATTTTAAGTTGCTGAGTTTGCAAGAGCCCTAATGTAAGAGATTCTCTCTTTCACGTAATATGTTAAGGGCAGAACCTGCTTGGAACCAGTTTATTTGGAATTTGTTGTAAGAGTGACTCAGTAGTATCTCTTCTTTTGTGCCATCATCATGATGTATGAAAGCATGCAGTTGTTTTCCTGGCTGCATCTCCGAGAGTCCAACTATACTAATTCTGTCAGTCTCTCGAATCTTGTCGTAATCAGATGAATTTGCAAATGTCAATGCAAGCACTCCCTGTTTTTTCAAGTTAGTTTCATGAATTCTTGCAAAGCTTCTTGCTATTACTGAAGCACATCCAAGATATCTCGGAGACATGGCAGCATGTTCCCTGCTACTGCCTTCACCATAGTTGTTATCTCCTATTACAACCCACTTGAATCCCTTTTCCTTATACTGCCTTGCAATAGATGGGAAAGCATCAACAACACCAGTGAGAAGGTTCTTTCCTTTTCCTACCTCGCTGTTGTAGGCATTGACTGCTCCCAAGAATATGTTATCACTAATTTTATCAAGATGGCCTCTAAACCTTAACCAAGAACCAGCAGGCGATATGTGATCTGTCGTACATTTTCCCTTTGCCTTCAATAGAATTGGCAAATCGACAAAATCTTTTCCATCCCATTTTGGAAATGGTTCAAGTTTTTGCAGCCTGTCACTATTTCCTGGAATTGCTATTGCAACAAGATCTGGAATTTCCGAGGGAGGAATGTAAACATCTTTTACACTTTGGAACCCATGTGGTGGGACCTCTGGGGCCTTTTTTGGTGGCTCTAACATGAATTTTTTGCCATCAGATGCAGTAATTTGGTCTTTTAGTGGGTTAAATGACAGTCTTCCTCCCAGTGCAAGGGCTACAATCAACTCTGGGCTTCCTATGAAGTTCATTGTCTCTCTTCTACCGTCATTTCGTCCCGGAAAATTCCTGTTAAATGACGTAATGATGGTATTAGGTTCACCTTGCTTTAGCTCAGGTCTTCTCCACTGCCCAATACACGGTCCACATGCGTTTGCCAATACAGTTGCCCCAACTTCTTTTAGAGTTTCCATCTGCCCGTCTCGCTCTATTGTGGCACGTATCTGTTCAGAGCCTGGAGTTACTAGTAGTGGTATCTTTATCTTCAATCCTTTTTCCCTTGCTTGCTCTGCCACGTTTGCTGCTCTTGTCATGTCCTCGTAAGAAGAATTGGTGCAACTACCGATTAGTGCAACAGAGATTGTATCAAGATAGTTATTTTTCCTAACGTCTTCTGCAAGTTGCGAGATTGGCCTTGCAAGGTCTGGCGTGTGTGGTCCCACTATATAGGGTTCAAGTTTTGAAAGGTCAATCTCAATTACTCTATCAAAATACTTTTCTGGATTTTGTTCAACGTCAGGATCAGCAACAAGTAGATCTTTGCGAGTATTTGCAATGTCAGCAATTTTTTCGCGTCCGGTTGCTCTAAGATAGACCTCCATTTTTTCATCATATGGAAACAATGAGCATGTGGCTCCAATCTCGGCTCCCATGTTGGTTATTGTTGCTTTACCTGTGCAACTTATTGTTCTTGCACCAGGACCAAAGTATTCTATTATGGCATTTGTTCCACCTGAAACAGTAAGTTTTTCTGCAACGTATAGTATGATATCTTTAGGAGCAGTCCATCCGTTTAGTTCGCCTTTTAGATTAACGCCAATTCTTTTTGGATACAAAAGCTCCCAGGGAAATCCAGCCATAACTTCGGCCGCATCAAGACCACCAACTCCCACTGCTATCATTCCTAGCCCTCCCGCATTTGGAGTATGTGAATCGGTTCCTATCATCAGTCCTCCTGGAAATGCATAATTTTCTAAAACTACTTGATGTATTATCCCTGCACCAGGCCTCCAAAATCCCATACCAAACTTTCGCGAGGCAGATTCAAGAAATTTATACACTTCACTATTTTCATCCAGCGCCAGCTTGGTATCTTCGTCACTTCCTACCTTGGCTTGTATAAGATGATCACAGTGTACTGTAGTTGGGAGTACAGCTCGTTTTAGTCCTGATTGCATAAATTGTAAGATAACCATTTGACCTGTTACATCTTGCAGTGCCACTCTGTCTGGTTTTAGAAAGACATATGATCTTCCAGCTTCCAGATTATTGGCAGTCTCAATTTCTTCCAAATGGCCTGCAAGAATTTTTTCCGCAAGAGTCAAGGATCGGTTTACTAGTTTACTATATTTTGAAACATTTTCCTCTAACTTTTTGTAGACACCAGAAACAAGCTCGGCTGTTGTCTCAATATCCATGATAAACATGTTCATAATAATCCGAATTTAATATAAATTGTCCTAGATAGAGTAATAAATCAGAAAAGTTCCGGCCCTAGTTTTTCTTTTGGACTAGAGTGACAAAATACTTGTGTATTGCCAAATCTGACGTAAGTTCGGGATGAAACGAGGTACCAATGATGTTTCCTTGTTTTATTGCAACTATTTTTTCATTGAACTTTGAGAGCACCTCTACATCCTTGCCTGTATCAATGACAGATGGTGCCCTTATGAAGACACCCCGAAATTTAGGTATCCCAATCTTTTCAAGCGAGACATCTGCCTCAAACGAGTCCTTCTGTCTCCCAAAAGCATTTCTTTCAATCTTGACATCAAGATAGTCCAACAATGGTTGTTCCATCTCTCCTACGACCCTATCTTTTGCTTTCTTTGATAGAAGAATCATCCCTGCACATGTACCTAAAACAGGCATACCGGAAGCAATCTTTTCTTTTATTTTTTTCAAAGAGCCATTAACCAGCGAGAGTGTTCCAATCACAGTACTCTCTCCACCAGGAATAACAAGTCCGTCTAGATCGGAAATTTGTTCTGGATTTTTTACCTCGCTTACAACGCCTTCAATACCAAGTTCGTCCATCGCCATTCTTGTGGCAGTTACATTTTCTACAACGTCTCCCTGTATAGAAAGGACTCCTATATTTACACCAGTCATGCAGTGCTTCCTCTTTCTTGCATTCTAAGTTCTAGGTTCTTTGTATCAAGTCCCAACATGGATTGTCTTTCGTCTACCATCTTTTGTGCTTCCTTTACTTTGTCGTGATCTTCCCAGAAAGTGGTGGCAAGAACTATGGCTTGTGCTCTTTCCTTTGCATCATTAGACTTGAAGATTCCAGAACCTACAAAGATTCCATCACAGCCCAAGGTCATAAGATATGCGGCATCAGAAGGAGTTGAGATTCCTCCTGCAGCAAAATTTACTACGGGTAGTCTTCCAAGACTTGCAGTTTCTTCTACAAGTGAGTATGATACTTTGAGTTCTCTTGCAATGCTAACTAGATCTTGTTCGTCACCAGCATCGTAAATTGATTTTATGCGTCTTAACTCACTATTGACGTTTTTTATATGAATTACAGCTTCTGCTACATTTCCGGTTCCAGGCTCTCCCTTAGTTCGTATCATTGCAGCACCTTCCTCTATTCTTCGAAGTGCTTCACCCAAGTTTCTTGCACCATTAACAAAGGGCGTTGTGAAATCCCATTTCCATATGTGGTGAAATTCATCTGCTGGCGTGAGAACTTCAGACTCGTCAATCATATCAACATCTGTCGCTCCCAAAACTCTTGCTTCGTAGACATGTCCTATTCTACATTTTGCCATCACAGGAATTGTTATCGAGTCCATTATTTCTTCAATAATTCTAATGCTAGCTGTTCTAGCTACGCCCCCAGCTTTTCGTACATCTGCAGGAAGTTTGTCCAAAACCATTACCGCTACTGCTCCTGCATCTTCGGCTATCTGAGCTTGTTCTACGGTTGTAACATCCATGACAACTCCATTTTTTAGCATATGGGCAAAACCACGCTTGAGAGTAGATGTACCTCTGTACGTTTCAAATGATCCTAGGCTTTCCCTAACTATTCCTTTTGCATTGCCAAGATCACCGGAGAGTGGAATCATGTAGTTTGATCGCTTCGAGATCTATTTATTTTATGGTTCTGTCAGGTTTGTGGCTTACGCCTTCAAACCCAGTTTTGACATATCAACTCCAAAGGATTACTACATGTCTAATAAACCAGAGAAGGTCGGTTTGTAATAACTTGGATCAGTTATGTTTTAGGAACCATAAACTTACAGAATCTATTTTGTTATTTCGCTTGTTATATTATCAAGACTTGATTGTACCCGAGTTACAATCGGTGGAACAAATTCTTGGCTGTCATTCTGGTCTGCCCACTGGATATTGACAGTCTTGCCATTAAGAGTAGCTTGTATACCATATTTTTCATAGTTTGTGGCATCTGGCTTGACTTGGTATACTGTGTCAGGAATGTCCACAAAACCAGTCTCCTTGATAAGGGCCTTCAATTGTGACAACTCGTTGCTTGATAGTTGATATTTTATGTCAGGCTCGGAATAGCCATTTTTTATGAGACTATACACGACAGAACCATCATTTTGTATTGTTAAAACCTCAGCAGTGTCAGCCCCTATGCTTTGTGTTAGTCCAAATGAAACCTTCACTAGATGTTCTTTTGTGTATTGTAGCGTCATCACATCTTCTGGGTTTACTACCATACTCTGAATCTCGGGTCGTGTCAACTGGGGAACAACTATGAAAATAGCTGCAAGTATTGGAATAGCTCCCAGTATGAGTATTATTGGTTTGACCATGACTTTTCAACTAATTTTGTTGCACATATGGAAGAAAACCATGCTAACTTGGTAAAATTCAGACTAACCACTAATTGATTAAGTTTTCATGTCTGCAATAAATCTTCAGAAACTAAGTAAATTAAAATTCAAGTGCATTTATTGACCAAACGTGGGGTCGTAGCCTAGCCAGGCATGGCGACAGGACAGATCACATGATCACCGCTAAGGGCTCCAGTGGTTCAACTAGCTTCACTGACGAAAGGATGATGTACAGTTTGGAGCTGTAGTGACCCGTGTGTCACCGGTTCAACTCCGGTCGGCCCCACCATTTTTAGATCGTTAATTTTAGAGAACAGTTATAAGGAAAAAGCAACAATATAACACTGATCAAGTGGGGAATGATTTACATTAATTATTATCAAATCGGGGGACATAATCTTTGAGTCGCAGTAATTTTCCCACCTTTGGGGCTTCTAAAACTGGGACATATGTCTCTACTCTGAAAAACTATAATCTGCCTCCTTTCATTCTTGAAAGAATAGCAACTGACTGCAAATCAGACTTGGTTAGAAAGGGAAGAATTGAAGAACGTCTGCAAAGCATGAATGATGCGGCTCTTGAACTCCTGCACAAGGTTTTTGTTGATTGTGCTGAAAATTCCGACGGCAGCTACGCAAACTATCGCTTTTTTGCATACATGTCCAGCATGTTTCACAAGTGTGAAATCCTCCTAAATGAAAAGATCCCAGGCAAATCTGGCAAGATTCACAAGGTTCCAATTGCAGTAAAGAACAATGGTATGTACATCGCCGTTGGTTTTAACAAATCAAGTGGTGGTCCAATATCAAAGAGAGAAGCAATCAAGTTCTACGAGCTTGTTGACGATATCAAGAATGGAGAACATGGCAACCAGTTAGCAGAAGGCGTATTTGGTTCTTCAGTAGGTTTTGACGGTGAAGCACTTGTTACATTAGAGAAGATGAGCAAGGCACGCAAAAAGGATCCACAGAATAAAATAGATTTTAAAACAGCAAGTTTTGAAAATAGAATTTATTCTGTCACAAAGTGTTAGTGCTTCTTTTTAGCAGAACAGAATTTTGTGTGAACTTGTTTTTCTATAGTTAATGTTGTTTCGTTTTCATGAAACATTTTCTGGCCACAATCTGGACAAATGAATTCTGGCATGAAAAAACTCTAAAACACTTACTTATAGCCTTTTAGAAGTTACTGTCAAGTTACTTGGACACAAATCACATCACTTGAGAATAGATAGTAGAAAAGATACGCAACATATTTCAATCATTATTCAGAATTTGTTAATAAAATAATGACAACCGAGATTGAAGAGAGCGTACATGGAACTTTTGGATGGTTCTATTACAAAAGAGGAAGATATTTCGGAGTAATAAAGAACCATTATCTCCCACCTGGAAGACAGCAGACCCTGTGCGGGAACCACACTGTAGTGCCATCTGATATGGTACACGTACGTTTTACCGATGCAAATCATCTCTTCAAACACAAGCTCTGTAAAACTTGTTCAAGTCTTCTAGGCGTCAGATCTTTGGCAAACTTGGTTTAACGTTTAGATATTATACATTGATAATTTTTCTATGATATGAGGCTGGATGTATCAAGTGTCGCAAAGAGAGGATCTTTTTCGGTCTTTTTGTAACTGGCATCATAGTACTCAAATGGTAGAGCTGCAAAGAGGTGCTTGTCCCAGATCTCATGTACCAATTCCTTGTAGTTTTTGTATTTTGCTTGTCTGAGAAACTCGTGAGCAAGCTCATGAGAGACCTTGGTACAGTTTTTTTCCCTCAGAAAGTCAATGTCATCTTTTTGAGGACTCTTTTGCCACCATACCATACCAAAGTTCTCTGCATGATATCCTTCACAAGTGCAGTCGGTCCACATTGGCCTAAAATATGTCAGATAAAAATGAAAAGTGTCCTCTCCCCTGCTCACATGATCCTCTAAAATCACTGGTGTATCCATTATCCTAAGCCCCCTTCCAGGTCTTACTATCATCTCATCAGATTGAACATCAACTTTATGTGAAAATGTCTTTTCTATCCATGTCTTGTAAAAGTTTGCCATCTTTTCAATATACTGAAATTCCCACTTGCTTTGTTCCAATTCTTCTTCCTTTACAAGGAATATGAAGTGAAGAAGCACGTTTGCTCAGACTATAACACAATTAAAAGGTCTTTGCATAAAAAACGAAAAATAAATTGCTTATCTATCTTGAAAAATATGCGGAGGATGAATAGAAAAGAAGGAAGTTAACTTTGACCTTCTATTCCCATCAAAGTTAGAGTCGAACGGATCTTCTCTATTTTGCGAATTTTCCAGGTGATTATCTCCCTCAGTGCTTCTACTGTTGGAGATTCAATTTTGGCCAAGATATCATAGGCCCCAAATGTGCCATGAACTTCTTTTACGCCACTGATTGCTTTCAGCTGTGAAATGATTGTTTCTTCTGAACCAAGTTCGCAATTTATTAACACATATGCGGTTGCCATAGTATATCTATACAAGGCAAATATATCAATAGATCTATCGTTTTTGTCTTTACAATATTTATCATAGTTATCGTAATGAAAAATACTATTTTACATTCAAAAATACAAAAATAATTACGATTGGCAATATTTTTCAAAAAATGAAATGTTCCCCGGTTCTGACTCACATGGAATCATTGGTAATTTTAGCCAAAACCCTCATCTTGTTCTCAAACCGGGGTGCCCATGTCGCACGGCTGGGTGGACCAAAAATCATATTTTATCCTCATAGTCCGTCTGCGTGCATTTTGGGGCGTAATAAGTTAGATTTTAGTCAAATATTAATCCAGTGAGTTTTATCAAATGTTTCATAACAGGCACAAAATGAAATCCTTATCGAACATTTTTGGATTTTGATGATTTTTCGATACAACCTTTGAATTATGAAGTTCAAATTTGATCGATCCCATGTAGCGTAGGGGGTAAAGACAGCGTGGGCTCATTTGACCTTTTTTTGGACTAAAATCGAGAAATACAGAAACATGTTTTGTGATCAGGTTTAATACTTTGAAAAAATTAGAATGAATGCAGATGGGTATACGAATAAAATCGACATCTGATAAATTTACCTTAAGAGACCTTTCAGAATTCTTGTATCACTTAGATAATATATACAAAGCAGAAGTCTTTTTGCTACAAAATATCGAGTATGAAAAATCAGATTTTTATAAAATAAAGTTGAAAGACTCTGAATCGTTATTTGTCGGTCCAATATCAAAAAAATCCCCATTTGACATAATACTGGTTCCCACCATAACGATTGGTGGCATGGCAGGTATAATATTTGGAATTATTCAAATTATAATAAATCTAAAAAATAGTAAGAATGAAAAAAACAATTATAAAAAAAGTGAAAAAAGCAAAATAACAATCACGATAAGGCATGAAATAGAACGAAAACAAATACCGCATAATGATATTGTGCTAGATGAAATAAAGGAAGTGATAGATTCAAAAATAGATATCAACGATGTAACAGTTGAAGATAGAACGTATAGAGATTATTTTGGAGAAGATATACCAAAATAGTATGTTATAACAAGTGTATCATATCTGAATCAATATGGAATTAGTCGATGTAACTATTTCCTTGTGATGTACGACTTGGCATTAACTTTAGAAAAATCTACGCCTTCATACACATCATAATTAATTAATTTCAATATTGGTTTGAGAAAAGCATATCTTTTAATGACATTTTTATTTTCAGTCTTTATTTTCTCTACCTTTACCGCGTATTCCTTCTTATGCTTATTTATCTCTCTTTTAGTATTATTCAAGTAATTGTATGGCCCTCTTTTCCACTTTTTCTTGCAATCCTTAATTAGCGCTTGAAGCCAATCAGGATCTATTTCATTTGGTACAAGAGGAATTGTCGTCTTTTGCAAGGTAACAGGATCAGTAATTACATGTCGGTTAGCATTCCAGTTAACAAAACCTAGTTTCTCTTCTTCTTTGAAATCTCGAGCATGTATTCTGTTAAGAACATTGTGATTTTGATCTTCAATAATCATAGGTCCATATACGCGCCAAGGATCTCTCTTCCACTTTAGATATTCATCATAAACTCCTTTACGTTTTTCTTCCAATCTTTTTAATTCTTCTTTGTATTTGTCTCCGTGTATTTTCTTGAGTACCTCAATCTCCTCAGAATTAGGTGCTCGTATATGAAAAACTTCTTCGATCTGAATAGAAGACCATTTTATCATATTGATATGTTCAAATTCACTGATGAGATTATTCAAATCCTCTCTAAGAAGACCATATGTGTTAGGATTGTTACTTGATGAATATACTAATCCACAACCCTGCAAATGAGAAAGAATTTTTTTAGACTGTGGAATTTTAGAATAATCTTCTTCTTCAGTCGTAGTTTTAAGAATTCCGTAATTCCATTTGTCCATTTTTGTATCATTGGGTCTTCCGTGTAAAGATCTTACCTTGTATACTTCAATTCCATTTATTGGTGCAAAATGAATGAATTCGGTTTTATCTATCCAATCTGAGAATTTACTTTTGAATTCATGATTTTCCGTCTTATACTCCACCAATTCACTTGGATCAATTTTATGAAGTTTAAGAAATTTCTTTAATTCTCTTTTTGACAAAAACATCTTCTCTGCCGTTTTCCCCTTCTTTGCCATTTTTCGGAGTATTTCCATTGTGTATCCATGAGGTAATTTCAATAGATCAGATGCATGTTTCTTCTTTATTGAACTATCAAACAGTTTCTTAGCTAGCTTGACAAGAATTGAAAGTATAAGGTAAAATGCTTCCCTTGAAAACTCGATCACATCGATATAGCTAATCTTACTAATTTTCCTTTGTCGTTTATTTCCACTCACTCTTGGCATTTTGTAACGAAATGAAATTTCACCATTATTCAGAGAGGGTAATATTTGTAACCGTAGATAGCTTTCATGTACTATAAGATCACGGAAGTTTTGAATTTTAAAGAGATCGAGCTTGAACGTGACAAAATCGGAAAAGAAATGCGATTTTTTTATAATATTCCAAGTATTGTTAAAACCTTTAATGCTTCTATGAGCATGATCAAAATTGCCAAGGGAGTCAACTTCGTGTTCAGTGGTAGGGGTGTTAACCGTGGCTAGGAGAAATGAAAATTTTATAGAAAGATCAATAAGAGATTTCATTTGTGTTAGAAATGATTCTAGGGAGTAAGTTACATTTCTTTTGACTTCTTCAAAAATACCTTCTCCTAATTGATCCCTAAATGGTCCATGGTGTTTTCTGTAAAAGCGGATAGATGTATCAAGAATAAGGTTGTGAAGTTCCATAACAGTATCATATACTTCTTTAAGTTTAAAACTCAAAATGTCGGCGTATTCATCAAAAATCTCATGTTTCTTGGGATTGGATTTTTTAGTATACTCTTTTTTGAGTGTGAATAAGCTTGAGATTATTTCATCAAGTGCAGAATCAAACCAACTATATACCCAATTTACATCTTGAAGTTTTTTTTCTGCTTCTAGATATAGTTTAAACACCATGGTATCAAATTGATTGTGTTATAAGGTGATATAAACAAATTTTGATTTTAACTGAAATTTTGGCTGTCTGATTCAATTTGATTTTCTTCTTAACATTCCACAAAGTTTGTTTTGATATTCTAAACTTTTTCACATCTTTAGGTTTCAACTCCAAAACTCTTGGAGTGATTTTCTTAAACTTTGAATCCAACTTTTCTAGATCCTCGTATATCTCGTAACTTCCAGAATCAACCCCTAACAATTCCGATTCTTCAAGATTGTTGCTTTCCTTACCAATGTGTATCATTCCAGTAACATTGACATGCTTTCTTTCCAGTATTCCTACATCTCCATCCATCTTGGATTCTGGATGGTTCAGGTACTCCAAAAACACGCTCCAAAAGGGCTTCCAGTACTCCTTTCCACGCAGTTTTGCCCTAGAATCGTCGTTATAATCGACAAAATCCCCAAAAACGGCATGTCTTGCAGGCCTGACAAAGGGAGCCAAGGGCTTGACCAATTTGCCCGTCTTTGGGTTTATGACATTTGAAAACCCTACTATGCAGAAATTAAACGGTTTGATTAGATTTTGATATTTCTCATTTTTGTTAAATCTGGACAGCCTTGCAAGCATTCTCGGGTTTGATGCCACAAATCGTGATAATGCATACTTGTTTTCATATTTTGAATATTTGTCTTCAAGACTCGTTTTTTCATAATGTAAATCCAAAATGTCATGCCATATTTCCTTGTTCCAGTCATTTTTCTCGTCAGGATCATTTGAAAAAGGATCAAGCAAATGGCCTAGTCCATGCGAGGAATAATCGTCATCATCGATTGTTATTTTGCCATTTTTTATCGTATAAAGGCAGTATCGCTTTGAAGATATTCCATAGAACAAAACATTTTTCCGCTCTACTTTGAAAATATCAGAATCAAAGTTATACGGATTTAATGGCTGGAAGAACTCCTGAATTTCTTTTGTCTTCTCTGGCGGGATCATCATGGAATCAGTATCACAGTATGCGTGAGTCATGCCGTCTTTTGACAGCAAAATTTCACAGGTTGCAAGCAAAAGTCTTGAGGCTGATGTTATTGATACCGCGATTATTGGATTGAACATGAATCCAGATTTTTCAATTCTTGTTTTATCTTGCACAAAATGCCCCAGACCATAAACATCGACTGGAACTTTCTTTGACTCTTCGAGTGTGTTTATTTCAACAAATATTCCATAGCTTATTGCG
>JBOGQT010000043.1:0-32297 GCA_050749105.1 Nitrosotalea sp.
ACATTGAAGTGCGCTCTGAAAACGACACCAAGGTTTTTGACTCTGGATACTCTGGCATGCTCATAGTAGGTTGGGGTTTTACGCTCAATCCTGGAGGTACAGAAAGCGATAACGGGACATGGGGGTCTTGGCCAAAGGCAGGCACTCCTGTAGTACACATTGATGTTCCAGGCAAGTATGAGATTTTGTCAGAATCAAATATCTCTCTGTATAGAAACTCGCACGATTTCTACTATAACACCTACCAAAGTAAGCTGTTATCTTTATGGTCAAAACCACTTGAAATTACAGTGTTGCCTTTAACATTTGCACAAAATGCATCTATGTCGCCTAATGTTATCAAAACTCCAAACGGAGGCTGGGTTACACCTCTTCAAACACACGAGAAAAATGGGAGCAATTTGACAATACATTATGAGAAAGGCAGTGATGTCACAGGTAAAATAATGCCAACTGGTCCTCCGCCACAGCTTAACAATTCATCTACATCTGCTGAATCGGGGAGAGGAACCTGCACCGGAGGTCCAGGCATGTGTCAGACAAGTCTAGCGCCTGTCATCGGCATCGCCATTGAAATAATTGTAGTAGCGGCAGTATTAGGTTGTTGTTTTATAATCTTTAACCGTCTTAAGGAATAGAAAATGAACACTCTGTATCTTGCAAGTCTCTGAAAGCCATACTTTGAAACCAAAAAGGTGTGAACATTGACTATATCAGTGGTTTGGTAAATAATTTCTAAAAACCATATTAGTTGTAATCTAGTGCTGCAAAACAAGAAGCAATCTACGTCACTTTTTTAAACCATGCATGTCCAGTACCTATCAAAATGAAAACTCTGCACTTTGTAATAATTGCAATCGCTGCAGTCGTTTTCTTTGCCACAAATTATGCCTCTGCGCAAACACCTCAATACAATTTTCAAATCTGGCCTGCTGATCCTTGGATAGCACCTGGATACTGGGAAGCCATTCAAGGAAAGATCTGTCCTACCCCAGTGCCGGATGCAAATACTAGTCCATCGGTAAAGGTGTATTTTGGAATCTCAGGCTGGGAGGCATTGCAGGCAAATGCATCACAAATAGTATTAGAATCTGGCACACTGCCGTCATGCGAAAATTCCCTTAACGTCACGTCAATGAGGCCAAATTACACTGATACAACCTACCCAGTTTATGCAGTGGCCCAGTGGACACAAAATGGGAAAAATCAAACAGTCCAAAGTAACAGCACGCATTTTTTTTCACTAGAAACTTGTCCAGTTGCTTATAGCGTACAAACTGACGGAACAATGTATTACGCAGGTCAAACTGTACTAGCAACGGTAACCGAAGACTTCGGCGGTTGTCATATTCTACCTACCAATGTATTGTTGAAAGTCTTTGATGTTACTAATGACACCTTGAGTAATGATCTTGTATATCAAGAAACAAGATCAGTCAAAGAGCAAGCAGGATTCAATTTTACACTTCCTGAATTTACGCCACAAAATACTCCCCATAAATATCATATCGAGATCTTGTATGCTTATGATAAAACAACAAATGTGACACAGGACACTTACATCTATTCATACAACTATGCTAACAACCCGCCATATTGGGTACAAATGACGCGTTTTACTCAAGACATTCTAATGATAAAACCTTCAAATCAATGGTCATTCGTGGCTTATGGAGATAATGTAAAATTCTTTGGATACCAAGAAGATCCTCAGCAAGAACAACTTGGAGATCCTACTTTGCCCACTTACTTCAACAACCTGACCAATGGAAAACCTGCAATAGCGGGTGTCCTAGTTAACGTCCGTGTCACCGATCCCCTAGGTAATACTGTCTACAATAAGACCGAAGCAACTGACAACAATGGTCAATTCCCTGAGATGACTTTTTCCATAACAAAGGATCTAAAGAGAGGACTCTATGAAGCATATTACAGCGCGACAAAAGATGGTGGCATTGTATTTACAGATGGAGGAACTTATGGTCAAGTCGATGATTACTTTGTGGTAGGAAATAAGACAACATTCAAAACGGACTGGGGCGGAAAATCATTTCAATTTAGCTATTATGGCGTAGATACCGATGCTTCAAATTTTGTTTTCAGTCAACCCAACAAGACCATAACTTTTGATATCCACAAGATCAACGGAACATTCAGCAGGAAAGATCACGTACAAACCTGGGGTCCGGATTACAATTTCGTTGGCTATCCGATAATAACTATAGAAAAACCACTCTTGACTGGACCATTTATCTCTACGATAAATGGTAAACTGATCAATTCATCTGTTACAGCATCCGATGGTTCGGAAAACGGGCCAGAAATGGTTGGGTCAGTTGAAGAGAACGGAAATTTGACGTTTACTGGTACCTACGTTGTACCAGAATTTCCCCTTGCAATTCCAGTATTACTGATAAGTATTACAGCATTGATTGTATTTTACAGGCTAAAGTTTACGATTAATTAGAAAATGAAAATTCTACACCTGTTAATCATCATCGCAAGCATAGTAATTGCAACGTCATACGCAAAACCCGTCCATGCGGATTCTACAGATCCAGTCCAAATTCTTGGCGTGCAGGTAGAACCAAGTATGCTCAAAGTCAATGACACATTTTTGATTAGCGCAACAATTCTCAACAGTTCGCCATATCCTATATATCTGACAAGTGGTTCATGTGTTCCTGCATTTTCTGTCTCATTTGATATTCATGCCAGACAGGTTCATCCAAACATATTTTGTACACTTCAGATCATAGTGCAAAAAGTTGATCCACAAGGAGAGACAACAATCTCAAATGCCAACAAGCCTGGAACAATCTACCAAGCAGTATTGGCAGGAACTGCAAACGCAAACATTACAATTCCCTACTTTGCAAAAAACCAGACGGCTACAGATTATTCTAACATTGATTATACTGCATCAAAGTCATTCCAGTTTTTGATTCATGACTCCAATGAAATATCAAAACCACCTGCATATTTTCTTTCTCCATTGCAACAAATCAGGGCGGGGGTTTTAGCACAGAATGTAAAATGCAGTGCTAGTTTCAATCTGATAATAAAATCTGAAGACGGTTCACCTGCTTGTGTGAAACTTGATACTGCATACATGCTCATAAAAAGAGGTTGGGCAGTCAGTGAATCAGCCTATCCTGGGAACAATCCGCAATTTGAGCTAGACACAAACTCTACAATAATTCCAGGACATCTGCCACGCCACTCTGGCATTCGTATTCCATACGGAGAATCATCAAGAGTCACAAATTATACCGGTTTTGTCGGCGTATACAATGAAACTCTGCTATACCAGGGAACGCAGCCGGATTATGTGCTCAAGCTTGGAAACACTGGAACCATAACTTTTGAGATTGATGCACAGGCGACAGAGCTGCCAGGCCAGAGCTATCCAACACCACTCCCAAAATCTCTCAACTTGACAAACTATGCAGTATTTATTCACGAAATAACAAGCCTTGAGGAGCTTGCCATGTATCCGGGAGTCACCTTCAACGGCAACCATGACTTTAAAGCATGCTCTACAATGCCTGACGGCGGAGGGGCTTGCATCGGAGGCCCGTCAAATGGTCAAGGACCTATTGAAGCCTATGTGACTGACCATCCGGGAGTAAATGTCTTGTTTGAACCGCCATTGGAGGTACTACCACTTGGTACGCATACAACATCGCAGGTAGTTACAATGATAATATCTGCAGACAGAGGCGTGTCACAGGGCACCTATTTGGTAGAACTTTCTCCCTTTGGACTGGGCACGTTTCTTCTAACTGTAGGCAATCAACCATACCATGAGTGATGTCAAGATGAAAATTCTATATCTATCGATAATTGTGTTTTTTACATTAATTTCAGTTGGATTTGCAAACGCAGTGACTGGACCACCATTTATGACATTGCAGACAGACAAGGATGATTATCAAAATGAAGACACCCTAAAGATTTCTGGGTTGGTTGCAGACGATCTTGCACAAGAAAACCCAACCATGCTTATACGAGTTTTTTCCCCTGATGGTTCATTGTACAACTCTACGATTGTGACCTTGGAAAAGGTAGAAAATCCTACACAGAATTTGTTTACTTACGGCTTTGAGTATTCTTACAATTTGAAACTGAACGGTGCCATCACAGGAGATTATGAGATTATTGCATCAAATTATTCGGAGAAATACTTGACAAAGTGGGCTGTAAAACTGGTAACTTATCAAGGTGGTAATCTGAGTCCAGATGATTGGCACACATTTGAGATGCCCACTATTGGAAGTAACGAGACACATACAATCAGGTACAAGGTCTCAGACAATGCTAGATTAGAAGTAATGTCATATTCGAGTCATCAGAGTCAAATTTACATCAACGTCACAATTCCACCCAACGGCGGAGATTTTATCATACAGATTCCAAGAACATTGGTTGACTCAAAATATGATAATGGTACGGATAGAACGTTTGGGGTTGCTATGGGTACTGCAAGTATAGGTCCTAGTGATAAATTCGTAGAATTTGGAAGTAATTCTACTGATAGAACACTTGAGATATTCTTGCCT
This sequence comes from Nitrosotalea sp., assembly GCA_050749105.1. Taxonomy (GTDB): domain Archaea; phylum Thermoproteota; class Nitrososphaeria; order Nitrososphaerales; family Nitrosopumilaceae; genus Nitrosotalea. Next base: position 4,563 of record JBOGQT010000043.1, read on the forward strand.
CCGCAACTAGGATTTGAGAATATCATGATCGGCGGATTCAACCCAATTCCGGAATTTCCATTTGCAATTCCAGTTTTATTGATTGGCATCACATCAATGATTGTCTTTTACAGGACGAAGATTGTAAAATGAAGATTTCATTTCTTACTATAATTTCAGTCGCAGCTTTGGTAATCACAATTTCAGTGTACGTCTTCCTTCTTATCCAAAACGAGCCAATACAACCACAGAGTTGCCAAGGCAATTCAACCGATTGTACCTACAGTTTTACTATGGGGCTGGACAACCATGAAAGCAAAAACTACGATGCATTTCCTGTCATTAACAGTGTAAACAAGCCTATAGAGTTTGATGGTGTAAGATTCGCATATACTGGCAGCAGTACGCCTGATACTGATGGCATAAATTGTGATAATGTATTTCCAAGGGCGATAAACTCCACTACGGGTCATCATCCTCCCATAATTGTCAACTATGATGGATACTTTAAGATAAATGAGACAAGACACTTTACTGCCACGTTTGCAGATGGTCAGACCAAATCTCTTATACTGTGCTGGAATGGTGATGCAAGACCAAGAGTGACACAGATGATAGATTCTGGTATAGGAGGTGGTCTGATGTTTTGTCCTTCGAAGACAAACTGGTTTGATGATAACAAAACTGCCGGCATAATACAAGATGAGTATTGTTCTCCTAACGGCCTATACTATGACAAATACATCGCGGAGACAAGATAAATGAAAACTCAATCTTACAGATATTCACATGTGTAGTACATTCATACTTCTACACAACGAGATTTTTATAGATCGTACTAACATTATACTATGTAATGCAAAATTCTACCTCCGCAGTATCTAAAAAGACATACCAAGTAATTTTAGATAAAGATGAAGAGGGGATGATATTTGCAAGATGTAATGAACTTCATGCCAATGCGGAAGGTAAAACCGAGACAGAAGCAAAAAACAATATCAAAGAATCCATTGAATTAATGATAGAGGAAATAGGCAAAGACAAAGGTTATAGTCTTAAATTTATTCGCAAATATAGTGACTAAACTTCCTCGTGTAACCGGAAATCAATTGATAAAATATCTCATCAATAAAAAAGGATTCAGGAAGTCACATCAAAAGGGAAGTCACGTTTCATTGCGTAATGACAATTCAAATAGGTTTACTTCGGTACCTGCTAAAAATGAAGAATTGGGAACTGGCTTAACTAGACAAATTCTGGATGATTGTGGAATAACTAGGGATGAATTTTCTCAAGATCATAATAATGGATTGATAAAATAGATCAGAGATTAAAATGAAAACTCTACCTATTCAATTGTCTAAAAGCCATACTTTGAAACCAAAAAGGTGTGAACATTGACTATATCAGTGGTTCAAGTAAACACGTACTACTGATGATTCTATTGTTTTACAATCAAAAGAAATTTTTTATATCAAGGTATGTGATGGTGTTCTACATTGTGAAATTATGGGAATCGTAGATCCACTTTCAAAAAAAGACGAGGACTCGAAAACTAGCGTTACCTTCCGGATTGATTCAGACAAGCTGCAACAACTAAAGAAAGAAGCTGACCACAAAGAAATTAGCTTAAACACACTTGTGGGCCAGATCTTCAGACAACACATTGGCTGGCACTCTAATGCTCCAAAGGCAGGATTTGTTTCAGTTACAAAAGGCTTCATATCTAATTTATTGAGCAAAACTACAGAAAAGGAAATCCTAAAGTTAGCAGAATATGCCGTAAAAAAAGAAACAAAAGACTTTGTTTTATTGCTGAGAAATGAATATGATATTACTTCAGTATTAGACGTGCTTGAGACAAGAATTCAGGTATCGGGTTTTCAGTATAGGCATGAGGTAAATGGCACTGTTCATTCATATGTAATACAGCATGACATGGGACGAAAATGGTCTGACTATATGGCAGCACAGTATAGGTACATTTTTGGCGAGTTCAAACTAAAACCTGCAACCTTTGAAATGACTGACAACACACTTGCATTTGTAGTCAATCTAAAGGACAGGTAAAACAATCACTGTGTTATACATGTAGCCAGATCTGATTAGTGAAATAAATTAATTTTTCAGATGTTTTCGTTTTTCTTCTATTCTTTTTTCAGATTCTAGTCTTTCCAGGCTGTATTTTTTAAGATCCACGTATCTTATTATCTGACTAAGATTTGGATGAATTTTTTTAATGGACTTGAACATTTCTTGTGCAACTTGACGATAGTCTGGATGTCCCTGCGGAACTGTTCTTAATTCTATTAGATGAGTGGCCTCTCTAAGGTTAAGTTTCATAAAATAAGGGTACTTGTACGCAAAATTTACAACATACTGTGCTTGTTCTGGCATCTTTTGTGTTATCAAGCCAAACACCTCTTTTGATTTGTACATGCAATCTCTGAACTCTTTTTCAATTCCAAGTGACAATATTTCTTCTGGAACTGAAAACCCATGATTTGTTGTCAACAGTTGTCTTTCTAGAGTTAAGACGCGATGTCTGTGAAAATCGCGAAACATTCCAAAGTTAGTCAAGAGATCAAACGTGTAATCTGCCATTTCAAATCCCCTAGATGGTCTTTGCCGTCTGTTCTGTCGCAGGCTGGAGAAAGTTTTGATTATCTTTTTTCTGACAAAAGGCTTCATCTTTCGTACCTGTGACAAGACTTGGTGATATGGCATTCCAGAAGATTGTTCGTACAGTAATGCAGCAATTATGCTCTCCTCTGCCTTTTTCTCAGGTTCGTATTCAACAATTTCAACCAGGAAATCTTTTGTCTTTTTTGATTTGAGATATTTCTTGTTAAGTATGCTTGCAGTATTTTTTATCTCGGTCAAGTATTTTTGCAAGGCTTTACCATGTTTGTCGTCAGCCCTTTTTACAAACGACCTAATTGTGGTATCTAGTTCTCTGTGTATTTTTACAGCAAGTTCTCTTTCTTCACTTAGGTTGGAAGAGTGTAGTATGGTGAGAAGATACTCAAATGCTCGTCCGTTGCCAGTTACTCCAACATTTGTGAGAGTTGAGGCAGGTAGTATTCCTCGCAAACTGTCTAGTGCTTTTGCCTTTATGGTTGCATTGTAAATACGGGTAGCTGATTTGATGTCATCTGAATCTTTAAGGTGTGAAAACAGAACATCTTCTCCTGACAAATTTTTAAATTTCTGATTTTCTATTGACTCTCCTTCTTGAATGTATGATATCATTGGCTGGATGTTTTTAGAATACACATCAAAATCAAAATTGCAAGATTCTAGATACTGGTCTGCATATTTTGAATTCATCATGTCGGTGTCTTTGAAAAATTTGTATTCTCCGTTGACTTTTTTATCCCAAGCTACATACCGCGAAGATTTTTCAAGATATGACAATCCAATCCTGCGATCTTCGATTTTCTTTACCGCAATATTTGATAGTCCTTCTATTGCAATTTGTGCTTCTCCAAGCTCTGCAACAGAATCATCTCCATATTCCAGCAAAACCTTGCTGTAAAATTCTTCACCACGGTTTTCATTTTGTAAAAACTCGTCAAGAAATACTTTGCGCATGCTCTTGTCAGTCCTGCTGTATCTTGACATCAGGGCTCCACGATCTACTTGTCGTGATGTAATGATTGCAAAAACAGAATCGTCTACGTTGGAAAAGTGCTTTAACAAGATCTCTTTTTCAGATTCGGAAAATTCTGACAACACGATTCGAAAGTAGTTCAATTATAAATAATATGCTACTATCTTAACGATCTATCTTTTTTCCAATCTGAATCAAATCTGTAGATCCTGTTTTCAATGTGTTGCGCCTTGCTTGCCATCTGAGTAGCACTTCTTTAAACGACTCTGCTTCTGCAGCGTCTTCCGTATACATCAAAGCTGTTACCCACTTTCCTTCTCCAGCCGTGCCACCCATGGAATTCATCCAAAAATTAGTTGGCATGTTTTCAAAGGCTTTGTGATCCGGTTCACGGCTCATGTCTACCCATCGTTTTGCAACAAAATGTAGGACCTCGTCTAGTTCTTCCTTTGTAATCATTGTTGGACCATTACAATACACGTGATTTTAAAATTACTAAATATCGCATAAAAGATCGAAAAACTTAGCTAAAATGATCTTACAAAAATTTGAAACCTTGTTAACACTTTGCTGGTTATATGAAAAATATAACGTATGCCCAATGAGCAAAGAAGATGTCGAGTTTATCGGCAAGCAAGTTAAGGACATGTATGGCACTTACATTGGTAAGGTCATAGGCACTATAACTGACATAGACGGAAGTGTACAAACCGTAGGTGTTGATTGTGGTTCTGAAGGGCTAAAACAGGTTCCATTTGAACAACTTGTCGTTCAGGGGCAATATGTGATCTTCATTCCTAGATGGAGGTTAGATGCCCAGCGATTGTTGCGAGAGAAGGGCCTTACATTGCGCCGAATTCGTGCACTGATAGACATCGTATCTGAAAATGACGACATGAAGGAGGATGCTGAACTGATACACGAGAAGTACAAAACAAAGTTACTAACTCTGGATGAAACCGAGAAACAAATTCGAGAAAAACTAGATAGAAGACTGGCAGATCTTGACAGTCAACTCAAGTCAATCAGAATGCTGAGATTTGATGCCAAATTACAAAATAAAAGCAATGAGATTTCTGATGCAAAGTACGAATCAGTCAAGACTCATACAGTTGAAATCATAGAACATATCGAACACGAGAAGGCAGAGATAGTAAACATACAACGTCGCATCAGCGATCTTTCAGTTGATAATGTGGAGCAAACAGAAAGTCCTAAACAGGACGTTCATTCGGCAGCCATTTCCTACCTAGGTAAGGTGGAAACTCCTTCTCCTCAACCAAAGACACCAGTATCTGCTGGAGTGGCAGTTGGTAATAATACCCCAACAATACCAACTCCAAAACCAGTTGCTATTGGGGCCGATGGTGATGAGGAGCCTCAAGATTCAGACTGGCTTAAGAGGATATCATCTTCTTAACTGTCTGGCGGGATGGGAAGACTAGCTCCCACCTCCTTCAAGCGAACCTTTTTTTTAAGATGAATGCAAACTATGTTTGTTGGTTGTAGCGTATGAGATAGGCCTTGGAAATAATGATATTCTAACAAGAAAAAAAGCAAACCAAGATTATTTAAAATTCTGGGAAGAAGAAGCATGCAAGCTACATTGGTTTGAAAGGTGGAATAAAACATTAGAATGGAACCCACCTTTTGCAAGATGGTTTGTAAACGGTAAGATTAACGCCTCTTACAATGCGCTAGATGTGACAGTTCAAAGAAATGGTCGTAAGAACGCTATATTGTGGGAGGGTGAAAATGGCAAGAAACGCTCGCTTACATATCAAGAGTTGTTGGACAATGTCTGCAAGGTTGCAAACGCTCTCAAGTCTTTGGGAGTCAAAAAGGGAGACCGGGTAACAATATACCTGCCAATGATTCCGGAACTTGTTGTTTCCTTGCTTGCATGTTCAAGAATAGGCGCAATCCATACCGTCATCTTCTCTGGTTTTAGTTCACAATCTATTCGAGATAGAGTGATTGACTCTAAATCAAAGATCATAATTACTGCAGACGGAGGTTTTCGAAGGGGTGAGGTGGTAAAGCTAAAACAAGTCATAGACGAAGCAGTATCTGACCTTGATTTTGTAGAAAATGTCCTAGTGTACGAACATGCACAAATTCCTGTACATATGGGAAAAAAAGACAAGCGATGGAACGATCTTGTAAATGTAGCATCTGAGTTCTGCGAGCCTGAAAAACTAGACAGCGCACATCCGCTTTACATTCTGTATACTTCGGGAACCACGGGAAAGCCAAAAGGCGTTCTTCATGGGACTGGTGGCTACTTGGTGCATCTTTATAGTACATTCAAGTGGATTTTTGATATCAAAGAATCTGATATCTATTTTTGTACTGCAGATATTGGATGGGTTACAGGTCACAGCTATATTGTTTATGGGCCTTTAATGCATGGAACAACTCAGGTCATGTACGAAGGGGCACTGGTTTATCCAACTCCTGCAAGGATTTGGGAGCTTGTTGAACAATACAAAGTCACAATTCTTTATACAACTCCAACAGCACTGCGGATGTTTATGAAATATGGCGACTTGTTGCCAAATTCAAAAGATCTCTCCAGCTTGAGACTGCTTGGCACCGTGGGTGAACCAATAAACCCCGAAGTGTGGAAATGGTATTTTCAAGTAATTGGAAAAGAAAAATGTCCTATAATAGATACCTGGTGGCAGACTGAAACTGGAGGTGCCATGATCTCGCCAGTTCCAGGACTTGAAACCATACCACTAAAACCAGGTTCTGCAACTAGGCAATTGCCAGGAATCAATGCGACAGTAGTTGATGAACATGGAAAGGAAGTTCCGCCTGAAACAAAGGGCTACCTTGTTATCAAGGATCCATGGCCTGGAATGTTTCTCTCCCTGTGGGAAGACGATGAAAAATACAAATCGGTATACTGGTCAAAGTACAAAACCATGTACTATCCAGGAGACTATGCAATCAGGGACAAAGATGGTTATTTCTGGATGTTGGGTAGGGCAGATGATGTTCTAAAGGTAGCAGGTCACCGACTTGGAACTGCCGAGATTGAAAGCGGTTTTGTATCTCACAAATCCGTGGCAGAGGCAGCAGCCTGTGGGATACCACATGAAGTAAAGGGCGAATCAATAATCGCATTTGTGGTTCTAAAGGAAGGGGTCATTCCAAGCAAACAATTGGAAGGTGAACTAATCCAACATATAAGAAAAGAAGTGGGCCCAATTGCAACACCTGACAAACTGTACATAGTTTCAAAGTTGCCAAAGACAAGGAGCGGGAAGATAATGCGAAGATTGCTAAAGGCCGTGGCAAACGATGAAAAGATTGGTGATGTAAGCACACTGGAAGACGAAGCAGCTGTGGACGATGTTCGTGCTGCATTAAACGAACTAAACCAAACCATGCAAAGAAATCAAATCAAATAGAGATTATTTGCATTTTAGAGCTTGTTGTTATGTTGAACTTGCTAACAAAACCTGCTGTCACTTCTAGTACATATTTTGCCGATTTACCTCCACCGTTATCAACCGGACATGTTACTGTCTGAATAGCTGACTGACACGGCTGCACATATTTTGCAATGTGGACCACATTTCCATTGCTGTCAAACCAAATTATATCCAGAGGAAACTGCATATTTAGCATCCATATGGGAATGACTTGTTCGTTATCTGCAACAAAGATCATCCCCTGATTGTCAGGCAGTTGGTCTTGAAACATCAAACCCCTTGTTCTCTGAGCATCTGTCTCTGCCACTTGTACATCTAATGTTACATTGTCTATCTTTATGGTGCCTTTTGGAAAGTTGACATCGGCAAATTTAGAGTCTGCAGGAATTGTCAGAACTCCAACAATTCCAATTATCACTGCAGTAATGCCTATTGGAATTAATACCTGACCTCTTGTTGCCATAAAAACAATTCACCATATCTAGTTAAAAACTAATGCAAAAAATTGGATTGTGTAAAAATAACTATCTCATTTTGTCCTTGATATCTGACATGCTACTTGCAAAGTTTTTTGTTTCATGTCCTATGTCTGAGATTGTGGCACCATTGTAAACTTTGTTCAAGTACTTGCCAGCAATAATCATAGGAACACCTGCAACTGTGGTGAATGGGTCTGGCGAAAAAAGTAGAATAAATCCTATCTTCTGAATTTTCCTGCCAGGAGATGAAGCGCGTTGAAGCGATCCTAGTGCACGTGCAGTGCCACGGTCGTCCAATGCACTCAACGTCGAATAAACCTCAGCCCGCCTTTTGACAGAATCTCTCATTTTCTTAATTTTATGAATACTGCGTTTAAGTCCCTCATCCATTGTCTCATGTTTTGAGATTCCTAGTTAAGATTCCATGCAAAAGATCAGTCACAATTAGGTAAAGATTTCTGATCAAAGGATAGGTTATATCACTTCGAGTCTAATCCATGAGTTATAAATGAAGGAAAAACGCGGTGAAAGACTTGAATCTATCAAGGAAGCACACAAGTCAACTAAGGGCGACTACTCCAGAATGGAGGATTATCTGGAAGTCATATCTGAACTTGTCGAGCTAAAAGGTCATGCTAACACTATTGATATTTCGCGATACCTAAACGTCAGCGCTCCCTCTGTCACAAAAATGCTTCAAAGGCTTGATGATAATGGTTACTTGGAATATGAAAAGTACAAGGGAATAAACCTGACCACAAAAGGTAATGCAGTTGCAGATGCAATAAGACAGAAACATGGAATTTTACTTGAATTTTTCAAGATGCTTGGAATAAATCATGAAGTCGCAAACCAGGACGCCGAAGGAATTGAGCACTACCTAAATCAACAGACCATACGACAACTTAGAAAGTTCATCACCTTTCTAAAGGAAAACCCAAAAATCTTACAAGATTTCCAGTAACTAGTCATGCACAGTGACTTTGATATCGTCTTTTGACATGACTGCATCAATTATTCTCTTTCCGGAGCTAGATCTCTTGGCAACGATGATTTTACCTCTTTTTCCTACTCGTGTCGACAACAAATGTTTGTCCCTTACATAGATATCTGCATCCATTCCGGATTTATTCTCGTCTATCTCCAATATCACATTATTTCCAGATTCTGACATCTCAAACCATTCGCCTCTTCTACTATCTGGTTCTGTTTTTGGTTCTACATTGATATGTATGCCAAGATTTTTTTCAAGTTCATTGATTGTTGAACCGCCCCTGCCAATTAGCAAAGGTATGGAATCCTTGTCAACTCTAACCCGTATACTGTTGTTTGAAAGAATTTCAATTTCAGCATCAGAATCAAACCGTCTAATCACATCCTTTATTTTTGATTCAGCAAGTCTCTCAATTCCTCCACTTTTTGCCTCTTTTGATATTGGTATGACAATATTTTCTTCTCCATACGTGTAAATCTCATACTCCAGCGTGTGATTCTCAAAGTTTCTGACCTCAATTACAGGTCTTGCCAAATCCTGTTCAGTCATACCTGTGGGAACTTTAACCTTGAATTCCAATTCATATACTTTTGAGATCTGACCAGCTTTTACATAGACTACTGTATCCAAAATATGGGGAATCATTCCAAGATCCACTTTTCCTATGAATCGTTGAATTGCATCAAGAGGGGCATTTGCATGCACCACGCCAACCATTCCTACCCCAGCTAGTCTCAAGTCCGAAAAGACCCGAAAGTCATGATATCTTCTTACCTCGTCAAATATTGTATAATCCGGTCGCACTAATAGCAATATGTCAGCAGCATTTTCAAAAGTTCCATCAAGATGTGTATACTGCGTAATTTTTTCATTAACTTGAAGGTCTCTTGGTGACTCGAATGTCTTTACGATTTTGCCTTTTTTAGAGTAAAAGTCTGCAAGACTTGATGCCAGTGTACTCTTACCAGAGCCTGGTGCACCTGCAATAAGTATGCCTTCTGCACCTTCAGACAGTCGCTTCATTAACTTCTCTGATATATTGTATTGTTCAAGTGATAGTCTGGCAATCGGATGTGTTATTGTAATTTCATAACTGTTAGAAAACGGTCTATGAGTTATCACAACTCTGAAATCTTGAAACTGGACCACAAGTGCGCCAGGTTTTGAAATTTCAATAACTCCTGCCCGGTTTACCCTCGATGCTTCTAGAATCTCTGTAGTGATTCCCTCTAGGTATTCCTTTTCAAGTATCTTGTCTTCAAGTTCTACCAAGGAAAAGGCTCCAGGCCTTCCACGTTTGGCAACCGGTTTTGTTCCTTCCTTGAGATGTATACTCATTGTGTCATGATCGAAATATTTTTCAAATTCAAGATTGGCAATCTTGACCTGCGGCTTTGAATAATTGGTCTTTACACCTTCTGCCTGTGCAACTAGGGCCTGCACGTAATCTGCAGTATAAAATGTGGCTCCATTCTTTTTTGCAATGTCTTTTATTATGGCATCAATTCTGCCATGCCTTGCCAGTTTTATATCGTCCATGCTTGGGCGTTCGCCCTCAAATCGTAATATGATATTGTTTTTTTGCGCCAAATCACGAATCTTTTTTATTTCTTCTAATCCAACAAAACCATAATCCTTGCTTTGTGACGCCTGAGATTGAAGCTCATCTAAAACTGCTACAGGGATGATTATTTCACAATCCTTGAGAGTTCCAGCCTCGATCAATTTTGTTATTTCTCCATCTATTACGATGCTTGTATCTACTACTATTTTCTCCATTACATCTAGTCAGGTTATTTCGCACCTTTTAATCATACCTGTATTTTGTTCAAAAGGGATAGTCATTTTCAAACAACGATTTGATAGCTGAAAAAGCTAGATGACAAAGCAGTAGGCCTTTACAGTATATCAAAAGAGATTTGAACTAGATCCAGTTAAAATCAGATCGACTATGGATTGAGTACTTCGGTTATTTTTCTTAGAACATCTTCAAAATTAAATGGTTTTAGGATATATGCCGCAGCTCCTTCCTTTATGCATTCTTTCATAGTGATTTGACTGTCACTTGCTGTGATCATAATCACCTTAACGGTAGGCTTGAACCCGACTATCTCTTTTAATACGCTAAGACCATCTTTTTTTGGCATGGCCATATCTAAAAGTACCAGATCAGGGTTTGTTTTTTTAAACTGTTCAACTGTTTCTATGCCATTTGATGCTTCGGCCACAAATTCATGCTTACCTATGCTGATTATGTCCTTTAACACCATCCTTATGGCATCTGAATCGTCAGCTATCATTATTCTGGCCAATTCTTACGTATTGCAATATTCAGTATTTAAATTCAAAAGTAGTCCTACAAGTCAAGTATGTAAGGAAATTTACTGCGTACATATCTCCTAAACTCTGAGACATCATAAACATTCAAACCATGGAAGACCTTCTTCATGTCTTCAATTGTTCTGCTTATTATGGGATACGAGTCTGATAGTGGGCCTTTACTGATTATGTGCTTCAATATGTTGTCGATTATTTTTGCCATCTCGCCCATTTTCTCCTGTCCAATCATCGGGGCCAATCCGACGATTTTATGAAAATGACTTTCGATGCTTTGAGAATTCTTGAATATGAGTTCATCATTATTACAATGCAAGACAACTCGTTCCAATTCGTCCAACTCTGATTGTATCTCTTGCCTTGCAACCTTCAGAAATTCGTCAGACATTTTAACTAATTACCAGATGTATTTTATACAAGCTTTTATAGGCTTGCCTTTTGTTTTCCTATCAATTGAAGATTACGCAGAAAACCTACTTGTTACTTGGGGTAATAATTGGCGTTTCTGCAGTAAATCTGTTTCTTTTACTTTCAATTTCTCAAGAAAATTTAGACGTGCTTCACTCTATAAGCTACGCAAGTAATCTGAAGGTCATTGTAGAAAGTATATCTGGTACTGCTAATTCCATTGCAAGCGGTAATGAAACAGACAGACAAACATTGGGATCTGAAATAAATGAGTTTAACCAAACTTATGCAATTTTAGGAACTGGGGGAATATTTCAAGACACTACTATAATTGCTGCACCCTCTGAGTTACAACCAATTTATGATCAAGTCGGTAACTCATGGCAGGATTACAGGCAAGATGCAGAAAAAATTCAACAAGAATCTGTCTTTGATCCAAAGGTAAAAGATGCACTTACATACATTTTAGGCAAAAATGGTGACCTGATATCGTTAACAAATGGCGTTGTAAATGATCTAACCCCGTTGGACAGAAATTACAATGAACACAAGAGAATTGCAGCAGAAATGGTAGGTATTGCACAAGATATAGGTCAGAACACACTGTTAATTTCAATTGGTGAAGGGGGAAATACCACCGCATCTATTACAAAAGATAGGATAACATTTGATGGGGACCTAAAAAATCTTGAAGGTATACCACTAGACAGTCCTGAATATGCCCAGTATGGCATAAAACAAGAAACTTTGCAACAAATCCCAAGGTCAAACTCTGGTTCATTGAGAGATCTTGATCCATTGTGGGAAGCAGAAGAAGCTAAGGTGGAATTCATTGAAAATAATACTCTTGTCTCAAGAGAATTTGGCTCTGCACTGAAAAACCTTGATCAACAAGGTGGAGTCTTGCTTGGAACTACATCAGAATTTGTAGATGCTTGGAATAAATCTGTTGACTCGAAATTAAACCAAAATGTGGTCATGGTTCAGGGTTTGTTGATCTTAGATATAGGAGTATTTGTAACTGTGATGTTTTCAATTAGACGTTCACTGAGTCCGCTACAAATGCTTACAAACGCCATTGTCAGGGTGAAAGAAGGATTCTATGGTGAACGTATTGATTATCATTCTAATGATGAAATAGGCGAACTTGCTAATACTATAAATTCAATGTCCAGTACAATTCAGAAAAAAGAAGAGGAAACCAAAAAGGTAGAAATTGCAAAAGATGAGTTTCTTGCCATGATAACACATGAACTGAAAACACCATTGGTTCCAATACAAGGATACTCTGATATACTGTTAGGGGAGCATCTGGGTTCTCTAAACAAAAATCAAAAAGAGAGACTAGAAGTAATTCGGTCAAGTGCAATGTCTCTTCTACAATTGATATCTGATCTGCTTGATGCACAAAAACTGGAGCTAGGTCAGCTTAGGATCAAAAAATCAAACCACAACCTCAAGAAAACAATTGAAAATATTATAGTAGTAATGCAACCGCAGGCCATAGCTGATCAAATAAAACTTACACAAAACCTAGATCATGATGTATATGCTAATTATGATGAAGAAAGAATAGTGCAAGTGGTTACAAACCTAATTAAAAACAGCATAAAGGCTACGTCAACCAAAACAGGAAAAATTGAAGTATCAGTCGAAGATGAGCCTGACGAAACAATCATATCAGTAAAAGATAACGGAAAAGGAATTCCACCAGACGCAATAGATAAAGTTTTCAAAAAATTCTACCAAGTAGATACTTCATCCACAAGAGAATCTGGCGGAAGTGGTTTGGGCTTGTCAATATGTAAGGGAATTATTGAAGCTCACGGTGGAAGGATTTGGGTACAAAGCGAAATAGGCAAGGGATCATCTTTCTCATTTACAATCTCGAAAAATGATTCTGCGAGAACTCCTGTATAAGATAAAATAGTTGCAAACTAAGCTTCAAGCATGTCACAGGATTTTGCAGATGGGATAGTACAATTTGCACTCCAAAATGGGGCACAATATTGTGATGTCAGGGCAGAGATGGTGGAAAGTAATGGTTTTTTGCTTGAAAATGGGCAGATTGAGCATTTTTTATCTAAAGCAGAGAATGGTTTGGGAATACGCGTACTTGTCAATGGTGCATGGGGGTTCTATTCTGCATCCAATCCAAAATCTTTAGGCGAACTAAAACATGGAGTAACTGATGCAATAAAGAGTTCGCTTTATTATACAAACACAAAGAAACAAAAGGTAAAACTAGCAGAAACTCGCGCATATGTAGATACGGTAGATCGTAAGGTAATAAAAAAACCCACAGCTGAAGAAATGATCAAATTGGCACTAGAATGCGATAAAATAATTCGAGCAAGAAATAGAATACACAAATCATCCATCTCTGCTCATCATGACGTATTTCACAAGTACTTTGTAAACAGTGATGGCGCAAAAATATCTCAAAATTATGATGACACCATAATTAATTTGTCTGCCACTGCTAACGAATCAGGTCTTACAGAAACAGTAAGCACAACAGAGGGGGGACGCGGAGGCCTGGAATTGATTACTGGAAAAAATAACATACTTGAAAGAGCAGAATCAATTTCTAAAAAAGCCGATGAATTAGTAGATGCAAAACCTGCAAAAGAAGAAAAGACGACAGTCGTGATGAATCCAGATTTCGTTGCACTTCTGGCACATGAGATTTTGGGGCATCCGTCTGAGGCTGACCGAGTGCTTGGAAAAGAAATGGCGTGGGCTGGTGGTGCATGGTGGTCTGGAAAACTTGGAACAAGGATAGGTTCTACAGAGCTTAATGTAATTGACGATCCAACTATTCCGGATAGTTTGGGGTGGTATCAATATGACGATGAGGGGGTAATTGCATCAAGAAAATCACTCGTACAAGATGGCGTACTTGTAGGTCATATGCAGAGCAGGGAAACGGCATCTCTTTTTGGTACTGAACCAAATTCTGCAATGAGGTCTACTGGATATTCATTCATGCCATTGATAAGGATGGCATGTACATGCATTGGTCCTGGTAACTGGGATCCGGAAGAGATGATTAAAGATGTTAAGTCTGGTTACTTGATTTGTGACATGAAGGTTCCATCCATAGACATGATGCGATACAACTGGAGCATCTCATGTCAGTATGCCCAAAAAATTGAAAATGGAGAACGCAAAGAATTGTTAAGGGATGTTATTGTAATGGGAAATGCCCCGGAATTTTTTAGCTCTATTGATGCAAGAGGTAAAGATTTCACTGTTCGTCCTATAACAAATTGTGGTAAAGGTGATCCGATGCAAATAATGAGAATGGGAAATGGAGGACCGCATATACGTGGAACCGCTACTGTGAAGAGCATAGGGGCATAAAATGTCCGACAAACTTGATGGCATAAAAAAAGATGTCATTTCATGCGTTGCATGTGATCTGTCAAAGTCAAGAACAAACGCAGTACCAGGCTCTGGTAACATTAGCACTGGAGTTGTCTTCATCGGTGAGGCCCCGGGACGAAACGAAGATCTTCAAGGGGCTCCATTTGTGGGCACTGCAGGCAAGATACTATCTGAGGCATTATCATATGCGGGATTTACACGTGAAGACGTCTACATTACAAATGTTGTAAAATGTAGGCCGCCAAACAACAGACGACCAAATAAACAAGAAACAGACTCGTGCAGACAGCACCTTCAAAATGAACTTGAGGTAATTCGGCCCAAAATAATCTGCATATTGGGTAATACCGCTTTTGGTTCATTATTGGATGGAAACGAAATAACAAAAAATAGAGGAAAAGTAATAAAAAGAAATAACCAACTATATTTTGTTACAGTACATCCTGCGGCCATCATATACAATCCATCTCTGCGTCAAGTCTTAAAAGATGACTTGAAGATGTTATCGAATATTCTTGACAAGATAAAAAAGGGGACTCCGATAGAAATTAACGAATGAGGATTTTGCCTAGGTCGTTTTATTGTAGGGATACGATATCTGTAGCCAAAGATCTTCTAGGCAAAACACTAGTTCGAAAAGTAGACGGTATGATAATTTCAGGAATTATCTCTGAAACCGAAGCTTACAGATACAAAGACGATCCTGCCAGCCACTCGTTTAGGGGCAGAACAGAGAGAAACAAGGCAATGTTTGATGAGGTAGGACGAGCCTATGTCTACTTTACATATGGAATGCATTATTGTGTAAATGCTGTTGCAAAAGATGAGAAATTTGCGGCAGGCGCAGTGCTGATACGATCTCTTGTCCCAAAAAATGGGATTGATTTTATGATAAAACAACGTAAAACAAATGTAATATCTAATCTCACAAATGGTCCTGCCAAATTGACTCAGGCTCTCAAGATAACAAAAGCTCAATATGGCGAAGATTTGACAAAATCTTCAAAGCTGTATATTGTAGATGGTATTGATGTAAAAAAACTCATGATTGAATCACGACCTAGGATTGGAATTAAAAAGGCAATAGATAATTTATGGAATTTTAGCATACGGAAAAGATACTACGAATTATTGTGATGGTTGCGCAGGCCTAACTGCCAAGGTGGCTACGAGATCAAGCGATTTTCCCATCCTGTTTACCGTCAGTGTTACCTTGTCTCCTACAGACTTTTCGTCATCCAAATATGCTATCACATCATAAATTGTTTTTATCGGATGTCCATCTATTGCAGTTATGATGTCCCCTCCATGAGGGATATTGTTATCATCAAGAGTTGCTGCTGTCAAACCTGCCTTGTCAGCTGGTCCTCCTTGGACAACTTTTTCAACCATGACTCCCTTGAAGTTTCTTGGCAGACCATTAGCTAATGCAACGTCTGGATCTATCGTTCTTCCTGCTATTCCTAGATATGGGTGCTGGTATGTTCCATTTTTAATTAAAATCGGAGCTATTCTTTCAATGGTGTCAGATGGAATTGCAAAACCAATTCCTGAAAAGTCTCCAGTATCTGTCTTAATTGCCGAATTCATTCCTACAACTTGGCCCTGCAAGTTTAGTAGGGGGCCTCCAGAATTTCCGGGATTTATTGCTGCATCGACTTGAATTATGTCTGGTATTGAGTACCCGGAATCTTGGTTGGGTAACAGTCGTCCTATAGCACTAACTATTCCAGTAGTCATTGAATCGCTGAGTCCAAATGGATTGCCTATGGCAATTACCTGCTGACCAACTTGAAGATCTGACGAGTTTCCTAGTGTAAGTGGAGCCAAGCTCTCGTCTGAAAAGTTATCTATTATCTGTATCACCGCAATATCGTTGTCTGGATCAGTTCCTACAACTTTTGCAGTGTATGTATTACCATCGATAAATGTGACATTTACTGTACTTGAGCCTTCTACCACGTGATTGTTTGTAACTATGTCTCCTTGTTTGTCATAAATGAATCCAGAGCCTAGTCTTGTCGATTGACTTGAAAGTGGTTGACCATTTATGATTATGGTGTTATCGGTTGTATTGACCTTGCTAGTTATCTGAACAACCGAATCCTGTATCTTCTCGAAAAGATCCGTCAGGGTGGAATCTTGAGACAATGTTTGTACGTTGCCAGCAGGACCGGGAGGACCTTGAGGTCCGGGAGATCCCGGTGGACCAGGTGGACCTGGTGGTCCTTGTACACTTGCCTGAGATAGATCTCCAGAAATTCGGTTATCGGCGTATTGTGTAATGACAGTAACCGCAAGAGCAACAATTATTCCAATTAGCGCAATCTCTAACTTCTTCATGTGTACCGTTTGAAAAATAGTACAGACCAGAATAATATTCTTTACGAAGCTTTGTTAATCTCAACATAAATATACGCACTAGCCGAGTTAACAATGTGGTAAAAAAGCAAAAAAACAAGGCTAAAACTTCGTTTGTTTCACGTGATATGATAATCTTCATAGCTATTGTAGTAGCAGCTGCAGGGGGAGGAATTTATTATATTATTAATAATTCAACACCCGTTAATAGTAACGTTCCAGTATTTGGTACCCCAATCAACATCTACATAGTAGGAATTCATGATCCAACACAAGGCTATCTATATGAACAAGAATCTACACGCCAGTCGAAAAAGGGAGTATCTGGTGGAGTTGCCGATGCAGCCATACATATTCCTAATGGTGCATTAATCGCACTTCATTTCATAAATGAAGATAAGGATACTGGATCCCCAATGGATCTTAATATAGATAACTTTAACGTGCACACAAATAAGCTGACCTACTTCCAAGCGCAAACGATAAGCTTTCTAGCTAACAAAGCAGGAACATATTCTTACTATTCAAACATACATCCAGAAATGAAGGGCTCGATCACGGTAGACCCGTAATGGTATCCAAAATGTTTTTTAAAAAACATCTATCAAATGTAAGGAGCTCATAAACCTTGATTGATGACAAAGAACCTCGTTCTTCCAGAATGGATGTTCTTGGCTTGATGGATAGTTTTATTGAAAGAATGTTGGAGATTAGAAGGATACTTCTTAGTGTTTCTATATCTGCACTAGTTCTTGCACCACTTGCAACGGGACTCTCGATATTTCTCCTAACCCACCCTCACTTTTATAGCATTCTTGAGGGAGAGCATGAGTTTGGAACAATACTTAGTATTCTATTGGGAGTAGTCATATCTGTTTCAGTCGTATGGATAGCAACAGGAGTTAGGCAATATATGACACTCAAGTCATGGGATCAAAAGTACAAAGAATATCTTAAGCAAAAAGATGAGATTGATAAGAGAATCGCTTCAGATTACGGTCTGGAACAAGACTAAATTCTGTTCTCGCTCTTTTCATTTGTTCCCTTTTTGCGAGGAAACACATTTTCATATGGCTCTAAAATAGTCCTACAAAATTCTATGCCATTTGAAGTGGGCTTGTAAATTGTTATTATCCTTTTTCCCAATGATCTCTCCATGCTTGTTATCAGGTTATTTGATTCGAGTTCATCAAGTATGGATTTATGTTTTTTGAGATTCAGGCCACAAAAGCTCACCAAGGCAGTCTGATTTAGCTCACCATACTGTACAAGCATCAAAATTATGTCTTTTATGATGTAAATTCGGTCTCGATATGCAGTACTTGAGCCAGACATTTGTCACGCCTCAATTATGGCTGCTAAATATAATCTCTGATTGTGATCGTTATAGGACACATTCATTTCTAGTAACCTCTTGCAAATATGGCATCAATCGTGCTTGGATTTTTACAAACTATACATGGCGCATTTGATCTCTTTCCATCAAATGGTATGACACGAATATCTGCACCGGTGATCTCTTTGATAGTTTCCTCGCATTTTTGGTTCCCGCACAAGGGTGAATAGAGAAACATTCCACTTTCTATGTCTTTTTTGAATTCGTCAAAATCAGTAACATCCTTTGTGTGCTCGTTGAGAAGTTTTTTTGCTTTTTCAAAAAGATCATGCTGAATCTCATCTAATGTTTTAACGATGCCGTCTTCTGCATTGTCAAAAGGAAGATCAGATTTTTTCAAGTTATCGCGCCTCACTATGACCATTTTGTCTTTTGCTAGGTCCTTGGGGCCGATCTCAATTCTGAGTGGGACACCTTTCATCTCCCAATCGTGAAATTTGTATCCGGGGGTGAATTCATCCCTTGAATCTATGTTGACTCTTAGGCCTTTTTTTGTAAGAATCTCTTTGATAATACCTGCTTTTTTTAGAATGGTGTCCTTGTCAGATTCCGAGGAATAAATGGGAACTATGACTACTTGTATGGGTGCAACACGTGGAGGTAAGACCAGTCCTTTGTCGTCTCCATGAACCATTATCAAAGCTCCAATGAGACGCCAAGAAACTCCCCATGAAGTTTGCCACGCAAAAGTTTCTATGTTTTGTTTATCCAAAAATTTTACATCAAATGGCTTTGAGAAGTTTTGACCTAGAAAATGAGATGTTCCCATCTGCAATGCTTTTCCGTCCGGCATGATAGATTCCATTGTTGTTGTATAAACTGCACCTACAAACTTCTCCTTCTCGCTTTTCTTTCCTAACATGACAGGAATAGCTAACTCATCTTCTACTGTTCTTCTGTAT
Organism: Nitrosotalea sp.; assembly: GCA_050749105.1. Lineage (GTDB taxonomy): Archaea > Thermoproteota > Nitrososphaeria > Nitrososphaerales > Nitrosopumilaceae > Nitrosotalea. Next base: position 23,865 of record JBOGQT010000043.1, read on the forward strand.
ATGTCAAGTATTGTCATTACCTCTTCTTCTGCCTCTTCTTTTGTGGCATGTACTGTATGACCCTCTTGCCAAAGGAATTCCGATGTCCTAAGAAATGGCTTTGTTGACTTGATCTCTGCCCTCAGTGCAGAGTTCCAAAAATTAATCTTCAAAGGCAGGTCTCTCCAACTCTTTATCCATTTTGAATACATTGAATATGCTAAAGTCTCAGAAGTTGGCCTAAGTGCCAATCTGTCTCCAATCTCGGTGTCTCCAGAATGTGTGACCCAAAATACCTCTGGTGTAAAACCTGCAAAATGTGTTGTCTCTTTGCTTAACAACGATTCAGGAATTAGTACTGGAAGAAAGCCGTTTTCATGGCCTGTTGTTTTTAGCTTTTGATCAATTGATGATTTGAGAAACTCCCATATTGAGTAGCCATATGGCCTAAGTACAATCAATCCTTTGACTGGTGCATAGTCTGTAAGCTGTGCCTTTATCACTACTTGAGTATACCACTCGCTAAAGTCTTCGTTCTTTTTGACCGTGATTCCAATCTCTTTACTCAATTTACATCATTTTAGAGCCTGTCCTAATAGACGTTAGGTTCTTCTACAGCGGGTCGCCTTTGCAAAGAACTTTTCCAGTTATTCTACTTTGAAAATTGGGGCAGACAAAACACTGGATAAACGGCACCTCTTTTTTCAAAACAGGACAATCTACAGATTCTTCCTTCATTTTTTTTAGCATTTTGGGACTGACTCCTTTGAGCTTTAATTTTCCCTTATCATCCATCATTCCAGATGCTTTCAGTTCTGCCTTTGTTTCATCTGACAACTTGTTGGATGTTGTGGCAGCTTTGATTGTAACTTCGTATTTGTGTGGAAGTTCAGTCATGACCTTCATCTTGGATATCTTGAATATATTACTAGTGGTAAAGAGATCATCGGATCGCTTAAGATTAATATAATCTTCATCATTCCACAAAGCGGAAACTGATGTTAGCAATTTTCGATGTGGAAGGCGTATTACTTGACGCCGAATTCCTTCCAATCCTGGCAGAAAAAATTAACAAGCAAGATGAGATCTGGGAGATCACAAGAAAAGGAATTGAAGGCGCTATAAAATGGGAGGAAGGACTAGAGAAGAGAATAGAACTCCTTCGTGGAATTGACTATGAGACCTGCAAACAAGTTGCTGACTCACTTAAGATAATGACAGGTGCAAGAGAAGCATGTCATACACTCAAGGCCGCTGGCTGGAAAATAATGGCAGTTTCAGGAGGGTTCACTATTATGACTGATAGATTGAAAGAAGAATTGGAATTAGACTATGTCTTTTCAAACGAGTTGATCTTCAAAAATGGCAAACTTGATAGTGTTGTGATAAACGTTGATTCTGATAAAGCCAAATCGGCAATGATAAAGATCAAGGAATGGAAAGAAAAAAAGGAAGACATTGTGGTTGTCGTTGACGGTGCAAATGATATAAAATTGTTTGATATATGCGGATTGGGTGTAGCATTTAGAGCACAAGATATTGTAAAAGATTTGGCTACTACTACACTGGAAGAAAAGGATCTCTCAAAATTAATTGATATGATCAACAAGCATTATGGGCTAAAAATACAGCTGCAAACCATGGCTTGAGAAGAATATGATTTTAAGCAGTTAGGCAATAGGTTTCTACATGTCATCTGAAATCATCCCAGTGTTTATTGAAAATGAAATCAAGCCGGGAGACGATCTGGTTGAATTGATGCTTGCCTCAAAATCTGGACTAAACATACAAGATGATGATATACTCGTTTTTACGCAAAAAATTATTTCAAAACAAGAGGGACGGCTTGTAGATCTTTCAAGTGTCAACCCAACCCTTCTTGCTATTGGTATAGCAAGCGAATACAAAAAGGACCCGCGAGTTGTACAACTTATACTTGAACAATCAAAGCGCATAGTACGAATGCGTAATGGTGTGATAATCTCGGAGACAATTCATGGCTTTATCTGTGCAAATGCTGGGATCGATGAAAGCAACGTAAAGGAGGGATGTGCTACGTTATTGCCAAGTGATGCTAACGCATCAGCTGACGCATTGCGCAAACAAGTAAAAGAAAAAACTGGGAAAAATATATCAGTTGTGATATCTGATACATTTGGACGTCCATTTAGACAGGGGCAAACAAATGTTGCCATAGGAATTTCTGGAATTGCTGCTATATTGGACTATGCTGGGACGCAAGATAATTTTGGCAGAGTTTTACGTGTGACTGCTATTGCTATTGTAGATGAGATATGCTCTGCTGCAGAACTTGTCATGGGAAAATCAATTCATGCGCCAATCGCTATAGTGAGAAACTGTAACCTTGATGGTGCAAAAAATGCAATAAATGATATCATCAGATCGCGTTCTGAAGATCTATTTAGGTAAAAGTGAAAGTTTTGAAAACAAAGATTATATTCACAGATTGAGCGAATCGATAAACATTGGATAATCTGCGTGCAGAGCTGCACTGCCATAACGAGTTTTCAAATTTTCAACTGGGGGTAAAAGAAACTCCGTATGACTGTGGTATAACAGTACAGGAGCAATTGGAGCAAGCATACAAATCAAAGCTTGACACTTTATTTATTACAAATCACAATACGTTAGATGGATACAATCAACTATTGCATTACAGGGAAAACCATGAAAAATTTAGAAACATCCATGTCTATCCGGGAGAAGAAGTCACAACAGATCAAGGAATACATGTTTTGGCATACGGGCTCAATGAAACAATAAGTCCGGGTCAAAGTCTTGAAGAGATACTTGATATCGTAAGATCTCAGGGTGCAGTTTCTTGCGCACCTCATCCTTTTGCGCTAAATAATGGATTAAGAGAAAAATCCGTTCTCTGCGATTTGATAGAGGTCTTTAACAGCAATAATGTTGACAGGTATTCAAACCTGAGAGCTTCTCATTTTGCAAAAATAAACAATATGATTGAAGTGGCAGGAAGCGATTCACATGTTGTTTCAACATTAGGGAGATGTATCAATGTGATTGAGGCCGAAAATACTCTTGATGGTATACTGCGGGCAATGCGAACAGGAAAAATCACAATTGACAGCATGGGATACATTGCTTGCAACGAAATGATAGAACATGCAAGATATAAAATCAAAAACTCAAAAGATGATATCATGATATATTTCCGAGAGAATCATCCTCATCTCACAGGTATCTGCAGATTCTTAATTGACGCGTTTGAATCAAATCCTGACAGCATGGTATGGAAGGCAGTATATCGAGTGGCAGTACATCTCACTACAAAACTATCAAACAAAATTAATTTCAAAAATCAGGATTATAACATATTATATGAGCGCAACCTCAGAGCAATATTGCCAATGATCCTGATCTGAACAAATTTTCTTGCATACATGAAGATCTGTTCGGAAGTCGGGGGTTAAACACTAATTGTTCTCTTTGTTCAGTTTCGGGTGCTACATTTTGGATTTTTGTTGTGATGGATATTTGGTCTGAGGAATATCTTGTCTAATTTTCTTTCATCTAACATTTTCAACCCTCTGCTATCATATCACAATCTTGGCATTTTGTCTTGATTGTGATGTCATCCTATTGCTCCATTTTCAGTATTTACGAAAGGATGTTGTTGACACGTTTGAAGATTTTCATATTCTATCGAATTTGCCATACTGTAATCACTTATCAAGCCAGCAACCCAGAATTTTAGAACGTTATTGAACCAATAAAGATACGGCGTACCAAGATCACCTGCACAACCCGTATGCGACAGATTCTCTAATGTTAACATACTTCTAAGGCTTGAAATGTCATCCCAACTTGGATGACCAAAAGTATTGATGTCATTCATTACTTGACTTTTCAAGTCTAGATTCAAATCATTTGGAACTGTAGGGTTTAGAAATGCATTAAACCCTCCATTTTCATAGATTGATTTTACCTGTGCAACATCTCTTGGAGTTATTGTAAAATCTTCATAGCCAACAGGCGAAACTTGTGAAATCATTATTGAGAGCGGTTCTGATGTACCTTGTGACCATGCATTCATCTCTGTCTGAGAAACTATGTAATGCCCTAGGCCAAAGGCATGTCCTAGTTCATGGTCCATTGCATATTGCAGTTGTGATTGTGATGCCATTGTATCAGAATAATATGGTACATAATGGTAATAATTCATAATGAATTGGTTGCCACCTTCAAATTCTGTCTGCTGTGTTGTATATTCTTTATACTGCAACGTCTGGTAGAACAAAACTATGGATGCCTGATGGGTTGGATACCACCATGTTAGTCCTACAGGATCTGTGGTGTTTGTCGAAGAATAAGTTATTGCTGTAGGATTTGTTTTGAATGCTATTTGTATGTCACAGGTTGAAAAGAAATAAGTTCCGTTCTGTTGGTCTGAAAGCGGTATTACAATGTAGCCCATGTTGTATAATGGTTTTTTTCCACCGCCTTGGTTTAGTTGGTTTCTCCAATCTTGGATTGCATTTTCAGCCATTGAAACCATTGTACTTCCTAGGTTTGGAATGTTACTGTCGGGATTTGGTTCCAAGATGCATATGAGTGGTGTTCTTACAAGGTGAAAGCCTGTTTGTTGGTAATAGTCCTGCGTTGCGTATGATTTTTGAATCATTGGAGTTATCAGTATGACTGCAAAGATTAATGGTAATACTGCTTTTTCAAACAATTTGGTCATTCTCCTTTACCATAAATTTCAACTTCATTTACAGGTTGAATTATTGTTGTAGCATTAATCACACTACACATTCTTAGATGCTAACCTAATCAGGTTTTCTATCTTATTATTTCCTAAGTCTAGTTTGATCCCTGCCTGTTCCGCAGGCGTTTTCTTTATTGAACTATGCTCTCGAATGAAATTGTAGTGAATCCTAAATGCGTCAATGGTTTTCTGTGCTGATTCTTTGTGATCCATCCCTCTCATCACCTTTTCCCTATCTCTGAAAATACCATTCAATCTCTCAACTTTCTGGTTTAATCCCTTGTGTCTTACTGATACAGATCTGATGTTTTTCACCTGTTTTCCTTTCTTGGTGTAATACTCACTGTTATAGGCATCATTGTAAGACTGCAAGCCATCATGCACTATGGCTATTGGTGTAGGTGTCTTTCTCTTGGCATCCTGAAATACTGCCCTAGCATCCTCAATCTCACGCCTTTGAGATACCTTTGAACTAATCCAAAATCTTGTAGTATTGTCCATCATATTCCAAAGCCATTGATAGTGACCTTTTCCGTTCTCTTCCTTTCTCACATGTACCATCATCTCGTCTACGTGGTAAACGCCTGACAATTCTTTTGGAGTAAATGAATCCACAAATGGAGTTACTACCTTCTCGAACTTGCGAATCCATCCTAAAACCGTGCTTGGGCTAACGGTCATTCCATAGAACAGTTTGAGATGTTCTCTTATCTTTCTCAAAGATACGCCTTTGAAATAGAGGTCTAGTGAAACTGTAATTGCTTTAGGGTTTACCTTGCTGTACTCAAAGCCTAGATTGTCAGACCATCTATAACCGCATGATTTACACTCGAATCTCTGAATCATGCCTGACTTGTTCTTTCTAATGCCGTCTTTGATTACCTCAGTTGAACCACATTTGCAGGTTAATTCTTGCGATAATTGAATCAGTTCTTCCCTTGATTTTGGAACAATCTGTTTTCGTAGGTTATTTGAAATTAAAACTGATTTGATGTGTTTGCATTCTACTTTTCGGAATATGTGATCAGGACATGAGCAAGTCCAGCCTTGTTTGTAAACATGAACCACATCATACAAGAAATCAGACGACTGTGATTTTACTTTGTAAGTTACATGATTGATTCTTTGTATCTGATTATTTTGACCAACTATTGTTAACGCTTTCATTTCACGTGCCTCGATTTGGTTCTGTCTTGTTTCTGTCATCTACCTACTAGTATACCTACCACTTTATTTAAAGATGTTGCCAATATATAGGCTAGGTATAGGTAGATAGTTTTAATAAGATGAACTAGCAATAACAGATATGGATTTAGAAAGTACAGCATCGACCGCAAGAACTGGAACGAATTCATTAAGAGTTACAGTTCCAGAGGGAATTGTCGCATTTCTTGGACTAGAAGTTGGCGATAAACTACAATGGATTATGGATACTGATAAAAATGATAGAATAGTCATAGTGAAAAAGAAAAAGGCGGAAAAATCAAAGAGATGAACGAAGAAACAATCAAAAGATTAATGGATTATTCAAAGAAACTTCACGACCGCAGATTCATACCAAATCCAAGTATCACAGATACAATGGAAGTATTAGGAGTACACAGGGCTGGTATGTTGCCATCTCGTGTTCAATTAAGTTATGCGTTAGGTCAGGCATTAGATCTATTTGATACTGCTAATCCAAAAGACTCTAACTATGAAGATGTTTTAGAATTTTTTAATAGGTGCATATCTATGGTTGTAGCAAACGGTGGATTCCTAGATAATGAGATAGTGACTAGATTCCAAGATTGTCAAACAAAATGTTCCGAACTAGAAAAAAAACTAAAAGAATGTGAAACATTCAGAGATGATTTGGTAACACAAAGAGATTATTGGAAAACTAGACATGACCTTTTAGCAGAATTTTTGCCAAAGAAACACGATGAGGTATTTGAGAGTGATGTAAAAGATGGATAATATTGTAAAATGTACCAGATGCAATAAAACTATGATTGATGAACAATACGAATCTCATGAATGTATGCCTATTACGACAGGTCTAAAAAAAGTCAAAATTGCATATTATTTCATGACAAAAGATGACCAAGGAAGAAATGTCATAGAAGCAAAGACACTTGATGGTATTGCACTTAAATTAGTTGAGATACCAGAAGACAAAGAACTTACTAAAATCCCTTACCACCCGAAACTGAACACAGAGAAAAATAATCGAAAACACCCAGATTCAGAACAGATCTATACATGAATAGCTTTTAATATCACTTTACTAGCTTTTGGTCACTGGTGAAATGATATTTCAGAATTAACTCCAACTAAGACAATCGATGTCAGAGGAATGTTCTGCCCAGAACCTGTCTTTAGAACAAAGATAGAGATGGAAAGAATGACGGTAGGGAATATTCTGAAAATAATTGCAGACGATCCCGCATCAGAAGATGACATATCAAGATGGGTGAACAGAAATGGCCATCAACTTTTAGAATTAAAAAAGAACGACAAGGATCTCGAGTTTACCATCAAGAAGGTGAAATAAACTCTTGACCATAGAGACATTCAACGATGCCGAGACACTTCTAAAAAAAATAGGTAACACACCAATTGTAAAGCTAGATTCTCTTTCAAACAACCAAGTTGAGTTTTATGCAAAATTAGAATCTCATAATCCCTTTGGTTCTGTAAAAGACAGGGCAGCATTTTGGATGATAAAGATTGCAGAAGAAAATAATCTTATAAAACGAGGACATAGTGTGATAATAGAACCAACTTCAGGAAACACCGGAATTGCACTTGCAGGAATTGCAAAACGTCTTGGATACAAGGTAGAAATTGTAATACCTGAAAAAGCAAGCGAGGAGACAAAAAAGATAATCGAATCACTAGGGGCCACGTTATACCAAACAAGCGATGACTTGTGCCCTAAAGTTGGAGCCGGCACGGACCAGAGCATAGCACTGGCAAAGTCAATTGCATCTGCAAGGCCTGACAAATACTATTCTCCAAATCAATATGCAAACGAGGCAAATTTTATGGGTCATTACAAGGGCACAGGACCTGAGATCTGGGAGCAGACAAAAGGAAGGATAACTCATTTTTTCACAGGAGTTGGAACAGGTGGCACCATAACAGGAATAGGAGCCTATCTGAAAGAGAAAAACCCTAACATAAAGATAATAGCCGTCCAACCACAACAAAACCACCTGATACAGGGATTGCGAAATTTTGAAGAATCTGCAAAACCAGATCTGTTTATCAAGCGTGAACAGGTCGTAGACGACTGGATTACAATTACAAATGATGAGGCATTTGCTGCCGTAAAAGAGATATTACAAAAAGAAGGCATGCTAGTAAGTCCATCTTCTGCTACTGTCTATGCTGCAATGAAAAAGTATCCTACTGAGAAAGGTTATGTGGTGGGAATATTTGCAGATGATGGCAGAAAGTTCAAGAGTCTTTATGCTCAGCAGAAAATATTTTCTGATGAAGAATTTGACAAGGCACTAAAAGAGGCAAAGCATCTCTCTCACGTTTCATTTTCTTAGAGTGCATTATTTTTTGCTATTTTCTGAAAGGTACTTGTCTACATCTATTGCAGCCATACAGCCAAACCCAGCTGCGGTAACTGCTTGTCTGTATCGATGATCATGTACATCACCTGCGGCAAAAACTCCATCTACATTAGTGTGCGTGTGGTTTTTGAG
>JBOGQT010000044.1:0-5388 GCA_050749105.1 Nitrosotalea sp.
GTTTCTGGAGTTTTCTTGCCTCTAGTGCAATATCACGTATTGCATATTCCACTCCTGCTACCCGTTGTGATATCTTCAATTACCTAAGACAGATATTTATCCAGTATAAAACTTGTAAACTAGAAATTTAATTCGGTGAGTGTAAAAACAGATAATTTCGCGTATCAGATGAGCCTAGTATAAATAGTAAAAATGAATCTGTTTCACTTTAGTTGATGTTGTGAGCGATGTTTGTGTACCCGCTGTAAAAACAAAATTAAGAATTATAGATATTTTTTATCGATAGTAGAAAATTATGCAAGAAAACTATTCTAATTAACAGAATTCTGTTTCTTGGCTATCACTGTATAATATGCAATAGAGCCGCTGACATAGTTTATTGTATATTTTCCAAACAAATTGTCTACTTCTTCTTTTGATAATGCAAAAGTAGGATCTTTGTAAAATTCCATATTTGGTAGTTGAGCAAAAAATGTTCCACTTTTTTTAAGAACACGATAAACTTCATGAACATATGATTGTTGTACGTCTTTTGTCATATGTTGAAAAGCAAGCTCACAATAAACAACATCAAAAGTGTTATCATGGAACATGTTTAGTGTTCTACCATCATTTAAAACAAATTTTGCGTTTAGAAATGAAGAGTTGTAATTTTTTGCTTTTTCTATCATTTGAGGTATAAAATCAACGCCAGTGTATTGTTTTACTTTGGGAGATACCCATCTGCAGGTGCGGCCCATTCCACAAGCGAGTTCGAGCACCTCGTCTTGCAGTGAAACTTGAAATTCTTTCATGAAAACTAAACTTTCTTTTTTTGATTCAAAATCTTCTTCATTAAAACCATCACAAATCTTCTCTATGGCTTTAGCATCACTTCCTGACGCAGCCTTTTTCCAATATTCTATACCCACGGACTTCATCCTATCTCGCCCAAGAATTTTTCTAGCTATTTTTCTTATATTTCCCAAAAGCATCAGTGAGTAAAACGTGATTCTATTTCAAGGTTCTTAATCTATGATCATAGTGCTTGATCTGATAAATTAAAGTTCTTTTGCTCAGATATGTAATTTTCTACAACTTTGATACTCTTGAATTAATAAAATCTTCAACCTAAGCATTATAGCCTCGTTAAATTCTTACTTGATTGGACCCGTTGCATAGCCTGGATAGTGCGGGTGGCTTCGGACCACCAGGTCGAGGGTTCGAATCCCTCCGGGCCCTTACTAACTGTGGGGATATAGTTAGGACTGAAGGTTTTGCACTATTTATAGAGTAAAGTGCAATAATTAGTAGTGTTTCTCGATAGTTCAATTAACAAAGATTCCAAAATTTGGCGATGTATGGATTTTGCAAAGTATGTAGATATGCTATCGACCAACTCTCTTTATTTTAGTAGATTTAACAAATTAGAAGATCCGTATGAAGGAAAACTTACAGAGTTTGACAGAGAAATGGAAGAAAAAGGAATGGAATATCTAAAGTCGAAATGGGGAGAAAAGTGGTCGGAGATAAGTGGTGATGCAACACCTGAAAGAAGAGAGTTTTTAGAAAAATTACGAATAGATTCAGTAGTAAACTGTTGGCATATGAATGAATATGAATCTGCCATGATGTGGAAATTATACTCAGACGGCAATTTTGGTATCGTAATAAAATCCACAATTGGAAGGTTGGGAGATTCTTTCAAGACAAATTATTATGTTCCAGTCTATTGTGTGAGATATTTGGATTACACAAAGGATGCAATAGGAAAAGAATGGGTGAACAACGAACAATTGTTTACTAAGAGAATGTCATTTAAACACGAACAGGAGGTAAGAGCAATAATAGGATCAAATTACTGTTCTCCAGACGGTAAGCCATACTTAAATTTGAATCCTGATGAGAAAGGTAAGAGAATACCCGTGGATTTGAACTCTCTCATAGAAGAAGTATACACTAACCCGTTATCCGAAGACTGGTTTGTAGAATTAGTAAAATCCATGACAAAGAACTATTTGCCAGATAAAAAAGTTGAGCGATCTCACATATATTCATTGAAATAGAAAAAATATTAAACTTCAAAAAATTGTTCGTCTGACTGAAATATTATACAAAAAGTTGAGACTAGATTTTGCACTAGTTATAACAGAAAACGAGTTTATTGACAATCAGTAAAAATGGTTTCCCCCACTTTAGGCGTGGGAATCTGCTAGTTGTCGTAAAACTTTAAAAGTTCTGAAGATCAGAATAGGTTATGTTTTCGGAGATCGAAGTAAAAAATCATACGATAAATACTTACAAATCAAATAGAAAAACGAAGAATAAAGAAAAAGCTTTGCATGATACCCGAAATTGGGCAGAGGGGTTTTTTGTTGATGGGAATATCTCGGAGTCTCCTAATTATGCAAAAAGGAATCAAGACATAATTGATAGAACGTTAGACGAACTTCGATTAGATGACCATTCTTAGAATGTATGACTCTCAAAGGTAAGAAAAACCACTATAACGTCAAACTCCTTTCGTGGCTACACACGGAGTTTCTATCAACCTTAAAGATTGACACCGTTCAAACTTGGGGAGATTTCAATTTTGGTGGTCAATCAGGTTGATGGTCGAGTTTGGATGATTGTTCAATTATGGGGATGAAGTGTTAAGTTCGGGTGTTATAAACAACATTCAGCTAATTTCCAACCTTTAGTGTATCTTTTGGAAAGCGTTTTACAATTTTGGAGGGATTGTCAAAATGAAACTACGAAATACCATAAACTCTTTGGTCTTTGCCAACTGTATGACTAGTTACCATAAACAATTGTATGTGTTTAGGTCCCGGCTCAAAACTGATTGCTCGTTGTGTCATACATGTTAAACCTTACGCATGGTTTTTCTAAGTTTTAATGAAAATTTCCCATAAAAATATCAACTTGACAAAATCAGAGTATGAGTTCTAGGCATGACCTAAACTCATACAAACAATTTAACTAAGGATGAGATAGTATCTCACTGGTAGGATATTTGACCATATTTGTTTCGTCGGATGGAAAGGCACCTAAGCAACTTGAGAAGCAAGACATTGAAAAAGAGAGTATGTTACAGGAATACATCTACAAAACCCCTAAAAGCATTATTATTGATGAGCTCAAGCCAAATACGAAATCACTTCTTATAGTGGCTCGAGAATTCGAGAACATTGATCATCTTGGTATAGATACTCGTGGAAATATCTATCTGATTGAAACCAAACGTGAGGAGGATTCAACAAAAAGAAGAGTGGTGGCTCAAGTACTCGATTACGGCTCAAAGTTATGGTCACTTTATGGAGATGCGCCAGATAAATTTGAAAAAGACATTGATGAATTCGTATTAGAACATCCAGAGTACCACGATAATGAAACGCAGTATTTACGGCAGCGATTGAAGAATTATCTAGGAAAGGATGATGATAAAGAAGTATCAAAATTAATCGATAGTCTACAGAACAATCTACGGAATGGAGCCTTTTCCTATTTTGTCGTCATGGATCAACTCGCCGAAGATCTAAAAGATCTTTTGCGGTTTCTTAGAAATAAAATTCATTTAGATATCTACGGAGTCGAGATGGAATATTATAAAGATGAAAAATACGAAGTAATGATTCCGAGAATTTTTGGAGAAGAAATCAGAGTTCCAAGCACTTCTGGAACTGATTGGTCTAAAGAAGATTTTGAAAAAGCAGTTGAGACCATACCCGATCAAGCAACAAGAGACGCAATAACAAAATTAATGTCTTTCACAAAAGAAATGAACCCAAATTGGAAGGTAAATTGGAATGAATACTTCGGAGGAAAAGGAAGGGATCCTAATTTCTATGGCTTCCTTCCTAAGTTTCCCAAATCCAAATATCCATTTTTCGTTCAAGGGAACCGAGGAAGTTTACTAATTAACCTTGTTGAGCTAAAGGAAAACCCGACACTTATGGATAATTATTTGAACAAGTGTAAAGAAAAGCAACTTGGTTTTATTACAAGCAATATTTGCAACAAAGATAGAACTCCAAAAGATTTTTTTTGGGTGAAGGAGAAAGATTGGGTTCCCAGAGTAGATGATTTCATCTCAGTATTGAAGGAGGTCTTTTCTTAATTTCAGTATAAGGAGAAGTGGATGAATTCATTCAGGCAGTCAAAGACGTACTAAAATGATATTATGTGAGGCTTTAGAAAGTTATTTTGTAATCGAGGAAACCATCACCGGTGTTTATTTCTGGCATCATTTCAGAGGCAAGATATCGTGATAAGAGAGACTGGCCAGCAAAGAAAGCCTCTCTGAGAGCAGCTTCTACCTTGCCTCCATTTTTGAGTAGACCTATTGCGTAATTGACGCAATTTTACCATGATGTCCAAATTTATGCCTGGCAAGATCTAAAGCTGGCGCCGTCCCTTTCCCTCTCATGATAACATACGAAAAGCTTGCACGCAAGCCAAAGATATTTCGGTCCTTTACAGGACTTGACGTACCAGAATTTGATTTTTTGTCAGAAAAGATACGGGAAGGGTACGAAAGGACCGAGCTGGAAAGGCTGTCAAGGCCGAGAAGAAAGAGGAAGATTGGACAGGGAAGAAAGTTCAGCCTTGCACTAAAGGACAGAATCCTGATGCTGCTGGTATACTACAGGGTGTACACAAGCTATACACTTGCAGGATTTCTCTTTGGGCTGGACCAGTCAAACGTGTACAGGGACGTCAAGTACCTCGAGCCTGCCATACGGGAGTGCGTCCCGATACCGCAGAAAAAGTATGCCGATGCAAAAAAGGCCACAACGCTAGAAGAGCTGGAGCAGTACTTTCCTGAGCTGATGGTCATCATGGATGCGTCAGAGCAGGAGATCCCACGGCCCACAAACAAGAAGAAGAGGGAGACGCACTATTCCGGAAAGAAAAAGCGTCATACGGTCAAGAACCAGTATGCCGTAAACGGGAGGGGCGAGATAATGCACAAGCCTCCCCACTCCCCCGGCAGGCGCCATGACTATGGCATGTTCAAGGAAAAGTATCCTGTGCTGCCAGAGGGCCTTCAGACATTTGGAGACCTTGGCTACAAGGGGATGGAAAAGGATTTTCCGGAGATGAATCCGGTGCTTCCATACAAGAAGAAAAAAGGGAGGCGGCTGACTCCAAGACAGAAGGAGTTCAACAGGGACCACGCCAGGACGAGGATTGTAGTTGAACACACAATATCTAGGATCAAGAAATTTGGGATAATGGGCGAGAAGTTCCGCAACAGGCTCCGTCGCTATGACCGCATCAGCGACATTGTATGCGGCCTGATAAATTTCAGGATAAGATACCAGGAACTGATTGTTGTTCCGTAAGGCAAAACGATATGGCCTGATGCAAATGGTGCTCTTTGTCAGTAATTATGCAAGTGGTCTA
>JBOGQT010000045.1:0-20594 GCA_050749105.1 Nitrosotalea sp.
TTGGCCCGATCGCAGCTCTAGTACTTGCAATTGCAATCATATCAATAATTGCAGTATCTGCAAAGACTGGACTAAGATTTATGCCAAAATACTAGAACTAAAAGTCAAATTTTCTTTTATCAATACAACAAAATAAACTTGATCATTTTTTTGTTGAGGTTCTTGCCTGGCAAATTTTCAAGAATATTAAAACGGTACTTAGATTATTATACAACCAAATGAAAGACCAAGTATTGAATTTCGAATTTGAAGAATTCGAGTCTCCAGAAGACATATTTCTGTACATGTCAACCATGGCTCCTCCGATGAAAAGCGTGTTGCCGATAAATTCCTATAAAGGGTACATCTTTTCAATGATTCCTCTAAATCCCACAACCGGAGATTCTTATCTTATAGTATATACCAAAGGTAAACTTGAAGGAAAGATGCTAGAATTTGACATGAATTTGAAGAAATTCAAAGCAGTAGAAATAGCAGAACGCGCAGACAAAATCTATTTTATCGTTCTAACCCCGAAAAGAAACACGATTGCAGACGAGGCAATCAAAGAATTAGAAAAATCTACATAGTATAAGCAGGAGCGTTAACTGACTTGCTTCTTGCATATTTTTCCATAATATCATCAGGAAGCTTGCCATTGAACAATTCCTTGCATAGACCTCTCAGATAACGCATTATTGCCCAAGTTCCGGCTTTAATCATACCATACATTACAGGTTTCATCATAATACCATACGTCTTATTTCTGAGAATTATTGGAATTATATCATTGATCACCCGCAAGTTATGCTCCCAACATTTCCAGAATAATGTAAATTGTGCCTCGTTAAGATTACCAAAATGCATCGAGTTCTTTTCATTAAAGTCTTGGTAAAGCAATGGTGCAACAATACCACGCATGTTCATGCGTTTGAAATCCTCAATCAAATCTATAGTATACTGTGTCTCATCAGGTGTTTCATCAGGCCATCCTATAATCAGAGTTGCTGCCGGGAACCAATGATTTTGATTCATTATCTTGGCACCCTCTCTGACAACCCATCCCCATTCATCAGTAGAAAATGGTTTTGTCTTTACTCCAAGATGTTTCTTTACCATTCTTGGTGCCACTGTTTCAATACCAAGATTTGTTGCCAGCCATTTTTCATTACTCATTTCGTTGATTTCTGATATATCATGGAATAATTTGGGATCAGCACATACAGCAGAAAATGTCATATGGGTTGTTCCAACAAATCTAGCTCCAAGCGATTTTAGTCCTTTCCACAATTCAGTTATTGCATCATAGTTTGGCCTAAACTCTTTATTGTCACAGCCATAAAGCAACATCTCATCAGAATGTAGCCAAATGGAGTCAAAACCATAGTCGAGATTTATCTTTGCCTCCTGTTGCAGCCTTTCAAGCGGTAGATCCTTTTTTGATCTTTTGTTGACATCGCAAAAGTCACAGCCTCTTCCACATCCACGCATGGCTTCGATAAGTGAGTTAACAGTAGGACCTTGAATCATAGGTATATTCTGGATATTTTTTACAAAACAATGCATCAATTCCGGCGCATCGCCTTTCTCTAGATCATGAAATAGATCTAGTGCAAGTTCATCAGCTTCGCCTACTACCACAGTATCAATACCATGAATTTTCATCCTTTCAGTTTTTGCAAGCTCCCAAGCTCCGTTTCCACCAACTGCCACATGAAAATTGTATTTTTTCTTGAGCTGAATAATTTTAGCGCACATTCTCTTGAATTTCATTGCAACATACGAAAGTTTTTCAGGAGACATGGTGGTAGTGACAGGGGCCATTCCAAGTGGATCCATTACATTTATTCCCACAACTTTGGTATCAGGTCCTATACATTTTTCAAGATAATCGGGATTTGCAATGAATACATCGTCACGTTTGTAACCTTGTAATAATGAAGCTTCTACTCGACGCAAACCAACTTGAGCAACTTTTGCCTCACCAGTAACTACATTAGTTTCCACAGGAGGACAAAATACTTTATCAAAAACCCATTCTGGAATAACTTCATAAGGTCCGCATGCAATAAACCCATAGAGAAAGTTACCACGATAATTAGTCATCAGACTACGATCTGCGGTGAGAACTATTCTCTTACCTGCCATTCTTCTGGTTCTTTTTTACTACGATATAAACCGTTTACCTAGTTGCTTGTTTTTGGAGAATTTTTGCTTTTGACATATAAACTGGTGTTGTACAATTAACAGTATGGGCGTATCAGAACCAAGGCATATCGAAAGACACCAAAAAGAGACCAGTGCTATAAGGGATTTCGTATTTGGCTTTGGAGATGGAATAAATACATCGTTAGGGTTGGTGGCTGGAGTTGGCGGTGCAGACCAGTCTTCTAGCATAATCATACTGGCTGCAATAGTAGCAATGTTTACTGGTGCAAAAGCAATGGCTGTCCAGAATTATCTAGCAGTTAGATCACAGAGACAGATCTTGCAATCTGAAATTGAACGGGAAAAATGGGAGATTGAAAATGTTCCAGAAGCAGAAAGAGATGAGATAGAGGGAATTTACAAAGCAAAAGGATTTTCCGGAATTGAACTTGAAAGCATAGTTAACAAAATTACTTCCAATAAAAAAGTGTGGCTTGATACAATGCTTACAGAAGAACTAAAAATGAACCTAGAGATAGTAGGAAGTCCACTAAAAAGCGCTTTCCGCATGTTTGGTGCATTTTTAGTTGGAGGTATCTTACCAATTATTCCATATTTCTTTTCAAGTGGATACGAGCCACTGCTAATAGCTGTAGGAACGAGTCTGTCTGCATCATTTGTTATTGGAGCAATCAAATCAAAGATGGCTGGCTTGAACATGGTATGGGGGGGATTAGAAATGGCAGGTCTTGGTACAGGTATCGCATTAATAGGATATGGAATAGGTTCAGAATTAGGTCATATTGGAATAATCAAACCCTAGTTTTACTCATAGCAACCCTGTTTGCAATATTTGCTGCAAAAGCTCCTGCTCCTATGCCATTATCTATATTTACAACGGATAGTCCCAATGTACAACTCTGCAACATTGATGCAAGTGCTGCAACTCCTTTTGCGCCGTATCCATATCCCACAGATGAAGGAACGCCAATTACTGGAATATCAACTAGGGATGAGACAACAGACGCAAGTGCACCCTCCATACCTGCAACTACAATGATTGCATCTACTTCTTCATTTATCATTTTCTTAATTATTGGAAAAACTCTATGTAAGCCGGCTATGCCTACATCATAGCTAGTAATACACTTGCAACCCATTGCTTCACACGTCAATCTAGATTCTTCTGCCACGCCAATATCAGACGTGCCAGCCGTCAATATGCCTACTTTGCCACCTGATGACAATAGTTTTTTGAAGAATAACAATGATGTTGTATTTCTTCCAACTTGGATCTTGAGTTTGTTCTTTTTCGAAAAGGAAACAATTGTTTTGTAATGATCTTTGTTAACCCGTGAAACTAGAACACAATCAGATCTAGATATTGCGGCAAGGATGATCTTTTTTAAATCTACTAATTGTTTTTTTTCAGCAAATATCACTTCAGGAATACCCCTTCTAACTTTCCTACCCACGTCAAATTTAGCAAAATTTTCTATTTTTTCTATAGAGTAAAGAGAAAGTAGTTTTTTTGCCTTGGTAGTACTAATCTTTCCCAATTCAAGGGACTTCAGTATTTCTACAAGTTCCAACAACATCGATAGATACTAGTGAGGTTAAAAATTTAATCAGAGTTCAAGGCCGGAAACAGCCGTCTTGACGCTTTCTACTCCCTTCTTGAACCATTCTTTTTCATCGGAATCTAGATCTAATTCCACAATTTTTTCTATACCATTCTTGCCTAAAACTGCCGGCACTCCAATTGAAACATCCGAATAACCATATTCTCCATCAAGGTATGTCGCTACTGGTATGATTTGCCTTGTATCTCTTAGTACAGCTTCAATAATAGCAGAAATCGCATTTCCTGGAGCGTGGACTGTAGCTCCTTTAAGTTCAATCACCTTAGCTGCAACTTGCCTCGTACTTTGCACAATTTCATCAGTTTTTTGTTTTGACAGTAGGGAGGTAAGAGGAATGCCTGATACCGTTGAATATCTTGGGAGAGGCAACATGTTCTCGCCATGTTCTCCTACAACCAAAGCGCGAATCGAGTTACGAGAATAACCAGTTGATTCATGGATAAATTGAACAAATCTGGATAGGTCAAGCATATTACCCATGCCAAATACTCTATTTTTTTGGAACCCTGAGACTTTGTATGTTAGATATGCCATAGGATCTAGAGGATTTGTTACAGGAATTATCATTGCGTCTTTTGCAAATTTCTTTATGTTCTCTACCACGCCCTTTACAATTGATGCGTTAATTTTCAATAGATCCATTCTTGTCATACCAGGTTTTCGTCCAGAACCAGCTACAACAACTACAATGTCTGATCCTTTCATCTCAGAATAGTCATTTGAGCCTCGAATGTTCACATCTATTCCCTTTTCAGATAACATGTGATTAAGATCCATAGCTTCTCCCTGCGGAAGACCTTGTACAACATCCAATAGAAGAATTTCATCTGTTACTTTTCGTAATGCCGTAAAAAGTGCAGCTGCTCCTCCCACTTTACCTGAACCAACAATTGTAATCATGATCTGGCGTCCATTTAATCACTAATTAAACTTCACTATTTTCTCCAGTTAGATCAGCATGAAACTATTTTCCAAATGGAATTATAATTTATATGCATTCAAAGCTGCTTACAGGTTAATGGCACTTGTAATAGATTCACAGATAGCAGGTGTTTCCGGAGACATGTTGCTTTCTGCTCTTGTGAATATAGGGGCCAATAAATCAAAAATAATAGAAGGCATTCACATATCTGAAAATTATCTCAAAGGTTCTAAGATTCAAAATGTAGATTTTGAAAAGACAGTAAAACATGGAACTGAGGCAACTAGATTAATTTTGGACATAAAAGAAGAACCTCATGAAAGAAAAGGAATTGAGGTTCAAGACTGCATATTACAAACATCTGATAAAATAGAATTATCCGATAGGGCCAGAATCTTTGCAAAGGAAAGCATCAAGTCTTTAATCAAAGCAGAATCCAAGATACATGGAGAACCAGTAGAATCAGTTCATTTCCATGAAGCATCTAGCATAGATACGGTTGTTGATATTATTGGCACTGCAATAGCTCTTGACGACTTGAAAATTTTTTCTGAAGAGATCATTTCTACGCATGTTGCAGTCGGTGGTGGAACTCTAAGCTTCTCACATGGAACCACATCAAATCCTGCAAGTGCGATCTTAGAGATATTCCGTGGTTCCAACATAACAGTGACTGGCGGTGGCGCAAGAGAAGAACTTACTACTCCCACTGGTGCAAGTCTACTGGTCAATCTGGCAAGCCAGTGTTTTGAATTCTATCCTCCAATGAAGATAGAATCTATTGGATATGGAGCTGGCAGTAAGGATTTTGAAGGATTTTCAAACGTACTGAAAATTGTCAGAGGAGAACTGACGCATAAATTTGGACAAGACACTGTTCAGATTATCGATACAAATATCGATGATGTCTCAGGAGAAGTAATAGGACAAATGGTCGACAAGTTAGTTGCAAGCGGAGCAAAGGATGTTACCGTGACGCATGCCATTACAAAAAAAAGCAGACCAACAAATCTTGTTTCTGTCATATGTGACGCTTCAAATCTGAGTGAGATGATCAATGTAGTTATTTCTGAAACTGGGACATTAGGAGTAAGAGTCAGAACTTCAGATCGCTATATCGTTCCAAGAACAATCATATCAGTGCCAATAACAATTCTGGGAAGAAATTTTACTGTACAATGCAAGATAACAAAGAATGGTGATATGATGAAAAATTTTAAGGTAGAAGCAGATAACGTGAAATTAGTAGCAGAATCATTAGGCGTTTCCTTTAGAGATGCAGACATGTTGATTATTACAGAAGTGAGACAGAAACTACACCTAAAATGAACAAATTGGAACAGATAATCAAGTGGTTTGACGGAAAGGGTAAGACATTAGTAGCATTGTCCGGTGGCGTTGACAGTGCACTTGTAGCCTATGCTTCATACAGATCACTTGGAGAGATGGCTGTGGCCGTTACCGCGGACTATAAAACTCTGGCTCAAGATGAATTAGAGTCTGCAAAAAAGATCTGCTCAGATATAGGAATAAGTCACATTATAACAGAATACAACGAGCTTGAGAATCCAGATTTTGTTAAAAATGACAAAGATAGATGTTTTCATTGCAGAACACAGTTGGCTACACATTTGACAAAAATAGCCAAAAAGGAAGGCGTTAGTGTAATAGTTGATGGAACCAATCTTGATGATCTTGGAGAATATAGGCCAGGTATAGTTGCATTGCGAGAAAATGGTATTCGTAGTCCTCTTGTGGAAATAGGACTTGTCAAATCAGAGGTAAGAAATTTTGCAAGAGATGTCGGTCTTTCAGTTTATGACAGACCATCAAATTCATGTCTTGCATCACGCATCCCATGGGGCAACAAGGTCACTGCAGAGAAATTAGCAAGGATTGAAAAAAGTGAGAATTTGGTAAAGCATCTTTTTGGGGCAAGGCAGGTCAGAGTGCGCGATCTTGGCAGGGAAGCAAGAATTGAGGTTGGACAAAATGAGTTACATTTGCTTTCAGATTTGCAAAAGGTTTCAACATTAAATGAATATCTCAAGGAACTTGGATTCGAATCTATATTGATAGATCAGGAAGGATATAGACCAGGTAAACTAAATGTGATAGCAGATTGATCTATCTAGACAACGCAGCATCAACGCCGGTTCATCAAAGCGTAATAGATGAGATGATCCCTTATTTTAAAGAACAATATGGAAACCCATCTTCCATACATAAGTTTGGCAGGACCGCTAATTCAGCCATACAAAATGCTAGAAAGAGAATATCAGACTTGCTCAATGCAGATAGTAAAGAGATCCTTTTGACGTCAGGTGGTACTGAATCAAACAATACTGCAATCTATGGCATAGCGCTACAAAATAAAGGCAAACATATCATAACATCATCTATAGAACACGATGCAATACTTGAGCCTTGCAAGTATCTTGAAAGAGAAGGATACAGAATATCATATCTTCCAGTAGACAAACATGGTCTTGTAAATGTAGATGATGTTAAAAGAGAGATTTCACACGATACATGTCTTATCACAATAATGTTTGCAAATAATGAAGTTGGAACCATTCAGCCAATAAAAGAGATTGCAGACATTGCACATAAGAACAACATAGTTTTTCATACAGATGCGGTACAAGCAGTAGGTAAAGTTCCAATCAATGTCAAAGAACTAGGAATTGATCTGCTTTCTATTTCTTCACATAAGATAAACGGCCCTAAAGGTGTAGGCGCATTATATCTAAGAAAAGGAACTGTCATATCGCCTCTCATACTAGGTGGCGGACAAGAAAATGGATTAAGATCAGGTACTGAAAATGTAGCAAGCATAGTAGGTTTTGGAATGGCATGCAAGTTAGCAGAGGAGAACATGAATCAGAACACGGTTCATTTCAAGAATATTACTTCTAAACTGATCACAAGGATTAGATCTGAAATACCAGAAACTAATCTTAATGGGCATCCTGAAAAGAGAATTCCCAGTAATATGCATTTTACATTTCTTGGCGTCAATGGGGAAGATCTTATCATTAAACTTGATGAAAATAAGATTGCGGCATCTACTGGTTCAGCATGTTCGGTACGAATACAGAAGGCATCACACGTACTCAAAGCAATGGGCTTCTCACATGAGCAAATAACCGGATCTCTACGCTTGACCGTTGGAATCACAAATACTGAAGAAGAAATGGACGAAACTGTAGATGTACTAAAGAAGGTAGTACAAGAGCTACGCGCTGTGTCTCCCTACAAGAATAAATACAATTTCTAGATTAAAAATCCAGACATGTCAACATATTTTTAGATTTATTGAGGCATTACCTGTAAGTGGTATCCATTTTTTGCAGTCAACGGCACTAAAGAATCCATGCCGTCCCACACATAGATCTCAGCAGAATAGCTTCCTGGGCTGGTAGGAGTCCACTGGATTTGCTCGCTTACTTCATTTGATGCACTTACCGTATCATCAATCCATTTCAGATACACGACTTCGCCTTGACTGTCTTTTATTTGAACAATGTAAGAAATTTTCTGACCATTTTGATAATCTCCGTTTGAAATAATGTCATTGAAAGTCATTGTCTGGCCCACTGTAGGATTTTGCAATAAAGGCATTCCATTACTATTACCAATTTGTGTTACATGAGTAATCTTTGAAGAATATACTTCTTGTGTAGCGCTAGATGATGTCGGAGTAGATGATTGTAAAGTTTGAGGTACCTGAGATGTTTGTGAGGAAGAAGCAACCGTTGAACCTATTATGACTGATCTACCTAACGCATCCATATAGTCATGATACCAAGCCTGTACTATTCCTCCAACAGGTGATATCAAAGCAGTTCCATCTTCGTTACATATCCAAGACGGCATCTTGAACATACCTTGGAATGTTCCTGAACCTGGAGCAGTTTCAGTAAGTGTAAAACCGGTAGCAGCAAGTCCGCCAGTAAACACTCCATTTATTGTACATTGGTGAAATCTGAAACCCTTTATCCAAACCTCAAGGAGTATATTTCCATTAGCATCTCCCACAGTATCTACTGCAGGAGAATTTGGATCATTTACAGTTGTAAATGACTGTATGGTGTCAGCATTCGATATAAGATCTGGATCATATACTGTTATTGTGACTGGTGACCCAATTCTATAATTTCCTGAGTCAAGTGTTACCGTTCCTGTAGTTGTTGGAAGATTGTTTTGTGATGTAGTAGTGGTTTGTTGTCCTCCCGATTGACTTTGAATAGAAAAGTTTATTCCATTTTGATCTACCATTTGGCCATTTACAAGAAATATTATATTGCTACCAAATGTCTGCAAACTCTTTATCAAATTTGGATCAAATTGATTTAGTTGGTTTACCACTACAGGTGACATAGTGCCTGTAAAAATACCTGAACCGGCTGCTGTTTCTTGAAGCTCAGCACGATATACAGCATTATTCATTGTTTGACCATTTTTCATTCCAAAAGAAAATAGATCAAAAACGATTGGTTGTGTATCTGTTTCATCTGAAATGGTGCCGTCGGAGCTGCCAAAGTTGATTTCTAAATATACTGGAGAGGATGAAGATTGGGATTCAATTAAAGCCGTTGCAGAGTCGCTTATTTGAACAAGGCCATTGCCAGAAGAAATGGTACCAGGAGATAATATTTGAACAGATGAACTACTAGATGCACTACCAAAATGAAGAGTCATGCTTGCACCTGAGAATGAGTTGATTCCTAGTTGTTGTTGAAACGACCTCAAGTCATAATTAACCCAGTTTGTTCCGCCAGAATTAGGTTGGCTAACATCGATCAACAAACCTTGGAGTGTTCCAGCAGTGATCCCTAGATTCAATGTAATCTCGTAAAAACTAGTGGACGATGTGGATCTGGTATCTACCATTAATCTGGCAGAGGTTGGATCTGTAACACTAGAAGGGACAGAGATTGGATTTGAAAGGCTGTTTGGGTTTGGATAAAAGTTCACGTCAGAAGCACCAATCAGTGTAATGGGGCTTCCAATCTTTGATGTAGGTACCATGGCTGAGCTTCTAAATACATTCAGAGTCTCGACCGTTCCTGAGTTTAGAACTTGGTTATTATCAGATAACGTAATAGGTTCTTTCTGTCCAGGCCCAATCTGTCCTTGACCAGTACCAATAGTAAGACCGGTAGTTGTAGTGCCAGAAACGATAGATGTAGTTTGCAGATCATACTCTATAGAACCAGATTGTCCCCTAGGAGCATTTGACAGGATACCAATTGTGGAGACACTGCTATAGTCACTCTCGAAAACACCAGTATTTGGGCCAGTTTCTACAAATGTGACCAATTTGTTGTAGGTTACTCCGTTAGCGGTTATTGACGAACTAGTTTGAAGACTATTTGTTTTTAGATTAACAATGTTACCAAGATTCATTTCCACCTTTCCATTATCCACAAAACCTAAACTGCTCAGGGACGGCGCGAGGTTTACTAGCCCTGAAATGTTACTACTGCCAGATTCTGGAAATGCTTGGTAAAAAGTTGCTGCTGGATCATTGACGTTAAATGTCCACGAATCTATTGCAGTTGGATCCTCATCTAATTGAATGTCATTTATTGTTGCAAAAACGTCCGAGCCTGCTGGGTACGCACTTCTATCAAGACTTATGGAGATGTTCGGAATCTGAAAATATGTAAGATCAACACTTTGGGTTCCTGTTGATCCATCATATTCCACGGTAACATCACTACTAAATGAGAAGAGTTGAATGATAGGCCAGATATTTGGATTAATTCCAATTTGCCCTGTGCTTACAGATGGATTTGTGTTAAGCGAGGGAGAGTTTCTAACAACATTGTTTTGATTAGTAGATGGTGGTTGTGGAATGCCACTGCATAAGCCAAAGGATTCAAGTCCTTGGGTTGTACCAGATATACCATTAGAATCTGGAATTGCTACACCATCAGTTTGTGAAAAATCTGTACCTAGTACAGATGATGATGTAGAAGATGAACAGAAAACTCCAAAGTCTAGGTTCTGGCCAGCAGAACCACTCAGTGCTATTTGATCTGCTTGTTTGGCTGCATCCGTATCGGCAAAAAATGCATACCAATACCCATCTGATGCTTGAGCCATACGGAGTTGCTTTCCATTTACATTGACGTTTGGTTCACCTTGAGCTTGATCCGTTTGGACGTTATCTTGTTCAATTATAACTTCAACTACCATTGCACCAGAGAAATGATTTTGAAAAGCGCTATTTTCTGCAGATACAAACAGGTTTGGATGATCTGAATATCCCTTCACATCAGATGATAACATTTGTGGAAAGGCAAGAAGGATAATTAAGAAAAGAGCACATAATTTGTACAATATCATCAATGATTTCTTCCTAGAATTAACCTTGTCGAATAAATTATCATTTCAATAATCTAATCTATGATATCAAGAGACAGCGAAGTTTTAACTAAGGGTTTATTGGAGCCCCAACATGAGGCCAAAAATCATACTCATAATTAGTTGTATTCTTGTAGTAACCGGCATGTTGATTTCATTTTTACAGTCTGAAAATGAGATGGATGACCTTGCCATGGTACAACAGGATCTAACAAGTGGTTCACCTATGAACGTTAGTAAAAGTTTAGACCCGATGAAGAGTAAAGATGGCGTTTATTCAATTCAAATACTAGATATCAAAGATGGTGATAGCCTGAGTGCTACTGTCATAGATCCGAGTGGAAATGTCATTATTGTAAAATCGATAACAAAAAGCCCGCTTCAAGAAAATTTCACAATTTCCTCAGCAGGTACCTATGAGTTGAAGATGCAAAATACTGCCCAAACAGACATGCAGGTAATTGGGATCATAGGATACTATCCACAGGGTGCAACCTTGCTTGATGTATTTGACATCATAATTTTGATAATAGGTCTGAGCGGTCTTGCCATAGGTATAATGTATTTAATAAAAAGACGAGGTAAGAGAAATGTTAGTTAAGGAACTGGTCTAGTTCAGTTAATCCATTAACCACACTATCAAAATTTTCATCGGCTTCCATAATCTTATCAAGTTTATCCTTATCCACACTAAAAGTCGTACTTGTTCCATTTTGCGTCACAATAACAAATCCATGTTCAATAACATAGGACAGTCTATCTTTGATCTCATTTTGCGATATTTGCAGTTTTTCAGCAAGACAGTAAGAATCCTTTCCGCCGTCTTCCAGTTCAGCTAGAATTACAGAGACACTAGGATCAATGAGTGCATCCAACATCTGTCGTTTATCAAAATCCTCTTTCATATTCTTCACCAACCACGCTTTGAGCTAAGTATTTTTTTCTTGTTCGAGATAAAATCACTTATGAGAATTTTATCAATTTTTTCAGGATTTATGTAGTAAGCTCTACCTTTCAGGTGTCTTTCTAGACTTTCAACGTAGCTCAGTAGCTCTTCTTCCTCACTTACCATGATGGTGTCGATCTCAATTCCCTCTCGCTTACACTTTTTTGCCTCTTGTAATGTTTTGGTATCAATAGCAGAGTCTACCTGTTTATACCTATAACAAAGGTATACCATCTCGTTTCGTACATCAAGTTTTACTTCTCTATCGGTTTTCAGTTTAGCAAGAGTTGCATCATCTGGCTTATAGAAATGAGAATATGGTTTATCAGATAAAATTGCATTTTTTTGAGATTCGTCATCAACAAAACATGCCGATGGCTGACCATCGGTAATCAGAACTATTCTTTTATTATGCGCACCATCTTTTTTCAGTATCTTCAAGGCCAGTCTAAACGCGGCTTGATAATTCGTATAGTGTAGAAAATTATCATTAGCGTCATAAGTCTTAAGATACGGTATGTCACGTGGCTTGACTTCGGATGCCAGAGAACCAAAGCCTACTATGTATATAGAATCGTTGGGAAAGAATTTCTTATTCAATACATATAATGCCCATAATGCTTTTTTTGCAGCTTCTATTCTGCTTCCCTCTCCAGAATTGAGAGAATATTTCATTGTAGAACTTAGATCAATGCAATAGACAACAGCTATTTTTACTTCTTCTCTTGTTTCAAATTTTTCAAAATCATCAAACTTTAGTTGGATTGGCAATTCTATTGCTGATCCCTTGCCCTTAGATCTTTGTACGCAATTCAATATTGTCTTTGGTATATCGAGATTTTTAACATCATCCCCCATCTCAAGCTTTTTTGTAGTATCAAGTATCGTGCTGCCAGAACCGATATTTTTTGTTTCATGAAGCCCATATCCTCCTTCATTTATTGCTTTTATTACATCCTCGAGCATTCTCTGTCCAATTTCAAAGAATCCCTTGTTGGTAAGCCATCTCTTGTCGTCTTTTAGGTAACCTTTCCTCTGAAGGTATTTTGTTATTGGCTCACTGTTACCATGAATATCAAGTTCATTTTTTTCTTCATCAACATTGGATTGTGGCTGTTGTTCTTGTGTTATTCCTTGAAACATTTTCTCCAAATCCTGTACAGAGGGAATCTTCTCTTTTAGTACTTGTTTTGCAATAGTCTTTAGGATTTTGCTCAGATGTTCATTTGATATCTCTGAATCGGAGCCTTTAGAGTTTTTCTTGTCATTTAGAAAATAGATAAAATTTACCATGTTATGCGGCAACGTATGTACCTTCTTTCTTGTCTAAGATCTTGGGTTCTATAGAACAGAGCCCATCCAAGGCCAGTTCCAATGTTGCTGCCCTAAGTTCATGATTGGCTATTTCAGAAAACTCCAAAGATTCTGACAGTATATCATGTTTTTTGACTTGACTTACAAATTCATTTTGTTCCGATAGTATTTTTTGGTAAATTTTATCTACCAAGGCTGCCAAAGACTTGAAATTCTGAAGCTGACGTTCGTAGGAAGTTTCCAGACCATTAGAACCTAAAATTTCTTGTGACACCATAAAGGTCCTACCTTCAAATTCCTTTTTAATCATCTCAAAAACATTTTGCTCAATATCCTGAAGATATTCCAGTGATGTATCCTTCATGGCAATACTAATCAAACTCTTTAATGTTTTTTGACGATTTTCTGCAGTGTCGTCTAATTCAGCAAGTTCAAACTTGGCACATTGTCCTATACAGAAGATATCACTTGGTCTAGGTAAGGGCAATATGTTATGAGACAGGGCTCTTATTCTTTCGGCCTCACCGACCAATAGTTCAAGGCTGTGAATACCCATTCTAACGCTGACACCTTTATCCTGATTAATTTCCTGGCTTGAACGTGCATTTTGTGCTACTCTTACCAATGCTTTGAGCATAAAAATAGGAATGAATGATTTTGGTATCTTAGATTCTTGAGCAATAATGAACATTTCATCGGTCAATGTTTTTGGATAATGTGTGTGTATGTGACTCTTCAGCCTGTCATAGAGAGGTTCAATTATTTTGCCAGCATGAGTATAATCAATTGGATTTGCGGTGGCAAAAAATGCAGTTTTTGGTTCAAAAATTACCGGATAAGCACCAGTAGTGAATCTTCCTTCTTGCAATACTGAGAGAAGAGCTACTTGTTTTCTAGTATCAAGAACTGGAAGTTCGTCAATGCAAAACAGTCCATGTTTTGACTGCATTAGTTGTCCTGGAGAATAAGATTCAATTTCATACATTTCTGTCCCGTGCTTTGTTATCTTTATTGCATCAATCTGTCCCACTAGATCTTTTACAGAAATATCAGGAGTTGCAAGAACGTATTTGAATCGGTCTTTTCCTGCAATCCATTCTATTGGAGTTTCGAGTTTATTGTTACGAATCTTTTCCATGCTATCATGGTCCATGTAAAACCTGGGACTTGGCATATGATCTTCTTTATCTTGTAACAAGAGAATTAATTCGTGAGCTGGTAGATCCATAGGACAATCATTTGTAATGCTTCCTCTTATCACAGGCATTGGAGAAAGTAAATTTTCTGCAATTATCTGGGCAATCTTTGTTTTGGCCTGACCAATTTGGCCAACCAATATTATATCATGACATGACAGAATGGCACGATCAAGTGCAGGTATAACGTCATTGTCAAATCCTATTATGCCTGGGTACTTTTTGCCATTAGCCTTGATTTTTGAAGCCAGGTTTCTGCGCAGTTGTTCTTTAGCGCCTACTATCTTGTAATTCATTTCCAAGAGAGCACCCAGTGTCTTTACCTGGTTGTAGTCCTCAGGAACGCCTGCCATTATTTCAGTATATTTTGGCTTTGAATTGTAACTTTGATTAACAAAACTTTCAAAATCCTGTGTCAATATGTTAAGTACACTATAATTCTGATTTAAAGTATTATTTATTTTAGCATAGTTTTTATCGGGGATAAAGGGGTTTTTCAATACTTGTCTTCACAGGAATTTAGACACATTGTTAGGATTGCAGGTAAAGACGTAGCCGGTACTAAAAAGACGATAATAGGCATAAGCCAAATAAAAGGAATGGGCTACAATTTTGCAAAATCCATCTTAGATATATTAAAAATAAATCCCAATAGTAACGTAGGCTTTCTCACTGAATCTCAAGTTGAAGAGATTGAAAAGGCTATGAGAAATCCGACATCGGTTAACATACCTTCATGGTTTCTCAATAGAAGAAAAGACATGGATTCAGGTAATGACCTACACTTGATTACTTCCGACATTGATTTCAATATAAGAAATGATATTGAAAGAGAAAAGGGAATGAATAGTTGGAGAGGATTTCGTCACACTTATGGATTAAAAGTAAGAGGCCAAAGTACTCGTACAACGGGCAGAAAAGGCGGTGCAGTAGGAGTTCGCAAAGGCGGTAAAGTATTACCAGCTGGAGCACCAGCAGAAGGCGCAGCTGCTCCTGCAGCTGGCGCAGCATCTACTGCAGCTGCTCCTGCTGAGAAAGGCGCAGCTGCTCCTGCAGCTGCTGCAAAGGGAGCCGCAGCACCAGCAAAGGATACAAAGGCAGCGCCTGCAAAGCCAGCCGCAGAAAAGAAGGCCAAATAGGTGTAAGTGAATGGGAGATCATCCAAAAAATTCTCGTAAGATGTGGAGGAAGCCAAAACGACCTCTAAACTATGATCTTTTGAGTGAGGAACTGTATGTTCTTGGTACTTATGGACTTAAGAACAAAAGAGAGCTTTGGAAAGCACATACAGAGCTTTCTAGAATAAGAAATCAAGCAAGATCTCTTTTAGCTTTGACACAAGAGGTAAGAAGCGAGAAAGAGCCAATCCTTATGAAATCATTGACAAGAGTAGGATTAGTAAAAGAAAATTCCACTTTAGATGATGTTTTGAATCTAAAAGTAACTGACTTGTTGTCACGTAGATTACAAACCATGATTCAGAAAAAAGGCAATATCAAGAGCCCCTATCTTGCAAGACAAGCTGTTGTACATGGACATGTTATGATAGGAGAAAGAATAGTGAATGTCCCATCATATACTGTTACTGTGGACGAAGAAGATCAGGTATGCTTGTCGCCTGATGTAGATTTTGGTAAAATCAAACAACCGCCTGTGGAAGAAGTAAAAACTGAACAACCAACTGAGTAAGAGATACAATTATTATTTATCCAGAAGTACATGAAATAGCATGTGTTCAATCATAGGATATATGGGTCTCAGTCAAGCTGCACCAATAATAGTAAAGGGACTAAAGAGAATGGAATATCGCGGTTATGATAGTGTTGGTGTTGCTACATTTTCCAATAACCAGATTCTAGTAAGAAAAGGAGTAGGAAAGGTAATAGACGTAAATAAGACAGTAAAACTTGACGAACTTTCTGGAACTGTCGGCATAGGACATACGAGATGGGCCACGCATGGAATGGTTACTGAGACAAATGCTCACCCTCATCCATCTAGCAGCGGAGAGGTAGCTATTGTTCATAATGGAATAATAGAAAACCACGAGGAATTGAAGAAGGATCTTCAACAGAAAGGCTATACTTTTAAAAGTCAGACAGACAGCGAAGTAATTGCAAATCTTCTCCAGTATCATTATGATAAAACTGGAGACATAAAGCAGTCAATGGTTCATACTGTTGCTGATCTTAAGGGAGATTATGCTTTTGTAGCTGTTTTTGAGGATGGTACATTGTCCGCAGCAAGACTTCATGAACCTCTCATAATAGGAATTGGAAAACAAGGATACTTTGTTTCTAGTGATGTTTTGGGATTTGTAGAACATACAGACGAAGTCATTTATTTGGATAACAGAGAATTTGTAATTATCAATACAGTTGGAATTCAGATTTTTGATTTTGATGCAAATCCAGTACAACATCAAATTACCAAGGTATCAAAGGAATTTGCAGATGTATACAAGGGAGAATATGCACATTTTACTCTCAAGGAAATATCAGAACAGCCTACTACCATAACAAATGCCGGAAGTAACACAAAACTTGAGCTTGATTTAGCAACAGATTTTGTTCGACATGCAAAAACACTCTACATAACCGGAAGTGGGACAAGCTATAATGCTGCACTTGTAGCTAAATTCCTTTTTTCGAAATATGCAAAGATCAAGATAGAGCCAATAATATCAAGTGAAGCGCATTTCTCGCCAGATATTTTTGAGCAGCAATCCATCCTGATAGCATTATCTCAGAGTGGGGAAAGTGCAGATGTGTTAGAAGCTGTAAACATAGCAAAAAAGTCAGGAGCCAAAATCATTTCAATTGTAAACATGATGACTTCATCTCTGGCTCATTTGTCATCCATATCCATAGGCTTAGGCTGCGGCCCCGAGATAGGAGTAGCAGCTACAAAGAGCTTTACTGCACAGCTTGCCATACTGTACAAAATAGTAGATAAGATATGCGGAGGCGCGTTGGGTTTAGATCTGGTCAAAGTGTCAGAAGCAATCAAGAAAAATCTTTCTGACGATTCTAAGATTCAAGAAATAGCAAAAAAGCTAAAAGATGTTTCTGACATATACGTACTTGGCAGAGGAATTCATTATCCCATAGCATTAGAATCTTCATTAAAGCTAAAAGAGCTCACTTACATACATGCAGAAGGCCTTCCCGGAGGAGAATTAAAACATGGTCCTCTTGCTTTAATGGATTCCAATACCTATGTTATCATGATCAATCCAAATGACTCTACCTATTCTGATACATTAACTAGCGCGCGTGAAATAAAGGCCAGGGGCGCAAAGGTAATCGGAATTTCAGACAAGCCTAGCGATGTGTATGACTATTGGATAGAGATACCACAAATGGGTGAATCCATGTATCCATTAGTAGAGATAATACCCATCCAGCTTTTGGCATACTATGCAGCTGTTGAAAAAGATACAGACCCCGATTATCCAAGAAACTTGGCAAAATCTGTAACAGTCAAGTGATTCTTTCGTATTCTTTTTCTGTGAGAGAAAGAAGTTTTTCTGCATCTATTCCGGTTTTTAACATACACGCGATAGAGGTTCCTCCTGCACCCGCTCCTTCTTTAACAAATCCCTCAGCATAAGAACGAAGGCCAGAAATTTTTGATTGACCAAGTTTAAGTTTAGCAACAAATATTGGGATATCAAATATTTGCTCAACTGTCTCAACCAGATTTGCAGACTTGTCATCTACAACATATGATGTAGTGCCTATAGCAGTGTTTTTACCATCAAAACCTATGCTTTTTGCAAAACACAAGACTGCGGCCATTTGTGTCCCTCCTGCCAATATCACCCTTGTAATTTCAGATGAAGTGCTGAGTATTCCAGCCACTGCTGGTATCATAGGATCGCCAAGCTGTGCAACAATATCAAAAGGATCATTTGATTGCACTCTCTTCAATGCATTTTTTACAACTTCAACCTTGAGATTGGTTGGATTGTCTGGCATACTGCTACTTACTAGTGCTTTTAGGCCAAGACCCTCAAGCACTCCAAGAGCTGTAGTAGTTCCTCCTGGAATACTTTCTCCAATTACGAGACAGTCAGTTGTAGTGCCAAGAAATCTACCTATTATTCTTCCATATTCTACTGCTTTCCTTATTTCTTCTTGACTTAATGCAGCTTCACTTGAGATATTTTTTCCATATTCCAAATTCATATCTATGAATGGGAGTTTTGGGGCAATCTTACTTCCAGCGTTAATTACTATGCTTGGTATACTTGCTGCCTCTAAAGCCGTTTTTGTCAGAAGAGCTGGTGTAGGTTTTCCATCCGGAGTCATAGGTATAACAGATATACTTTTACAATATCCATAGTGGATAAATTCTGCATCAGCTGGACCGGTATATTTTATCAGATCAGGATGCTCGCCAGCAACGGTAATACCTGGAATTTCTGAAGTTGCAGTATATGATATTACCAAAGAAAAGGCAAATCGCTTTTGTTTTATCTTATCGATGAAATCTAGACCTGCTATCCTATTTCCTAGAATCTCAATATCTTGCAAAAATTAATCACTGCTCATAAATTCTAGAAATTCTTTTTCAGTACGAGGTTGTAGTACAAAATTAGTTTTCTTTTCTTTACCTATTGTAGATGTTGTTGAACTACCATAATTGTGACCGGGGTAAAGAATAAGATTTTCATCCATCTTGTAAACAATATCAAATAAGCTATGATAAAGATCCTTAACACTACCTCCTGGAAGATCTATTCTACCACAATTGCCTACAAACAGTGTATCTCCTGAGAAAATCTTTCCATCTCCAACAAGACACATGCTGTCTTTGGAATGCCCAGGTGTATGAATAACAGTAAGTTCTGAATTTCCGAATCTTATTTTATCACCTTCAGATACAGTCTCGTCATTTTTTAAGGTTGAAGCATTATGTTGTAAGATCTTAGCGCCAGTCTTTTTCACCATAGCATCATTGCCTATAGTATGATCGAAATGATGATGAGTGTTTATGATATATTTTACTTTTAGATTATTTTTCTCTATCATATTCAGTACCACATCTAGATCCCATGAAGGATCAAGGATTACAGCTTCGCTTGTTTGCTCATCCTCAAGTATGTAAGTAAAATTTTGCATACCTCCCACCTCAAGCTGATGGACTTTCATAATACTCCCACCTCAGCTTCTGGCGGAATTCCTATTTTTTCAACTATTATTTTGCCACACATATCCATTCTTTTTGGCATTCCGATCTTCATCTTATGGTATGTGATTGTTACATCTGCTTTTACGCATTTATCTGCCACCGTGCCTGAATCTGGATCCAATCCAGACGGTACATCCACTGCCAACACAAAAACTTGTAATTTGTTTATCAAATCTATTGCAGTTGCGTAAGGCTCCCTTATTTTGCCTGAAATTCCAGTTCCCAAAATACCGTCAACAATTATGTCTGCATTAATATCAACTTGATCCGGATCAGAAGTGACAATGAGATTTATTGAATTCATTTTCTCCAGGATTTTCCAGTTGGAGCCAGCTTCCTCAGTTTTTATTTTGTCAGGATTTCCCAGTAGGATAACATCTGGTTTACATCCAAAACTTGCCAGATGTCTTGTCACTACAAATGCATCTCCTCCGTTGTTTCCCAATCCTGCAAACACAGTAATTTTTTTTTCTTGTAAATTTTCATATGTCTCAAATAGATATCTGGCAGTTGCCGCTCCGGCATTTTCCATCATCAGTTTTCGTAAAAATCCCATATGATGTCCGTTCTCCTCAATTTGCATCATTTGCTTGACCGTAATTTCCATATGTTTTCAAAAATTTATGTCAAATAAGGGCTTTACCAAATTACAATTTACCATACATGGCAAAAACATGCCTAATCACAACACAAACGAATCTAATTTACCAGATGAGATAATTTCGTTATAGAATAGTTGTCAAATGCGGGAGAAGGGATTTGAACCCTCGAAATCCTAAGATACTAGCCCCTCAAGCTAGCGCCTTTGACCAGGCTGGGCGACTCCCGCAGATGCAATACCCATGTATGGTTTTTATAAGCCTTGATTACTTTTT
>JBOGQT010000046.1:0-7721 GCA_050749105.1 Nitrosotalea sp.
GGATTTCATTTCACTCACACCAAATAAAGTCCTGATAAAACAAATTGCGGGAACTTTTCTGATCTTCCTGACAATTGTTTTTCTCAATTCTTGTATTGATGATGATTCAACCTCTGCAACTACATCATAGATTCCATGCACGCCATGAGCTTGCGTTACACCGTTAATGGTCATCAATTCATCAACTACTTGCTTTTCAGAACCAATATCACAGTTTATCAGGACATACACTTTTGCCATGTTTTATTTTACCACTAGTACTGGGATTTTCGATTTGTGAATTGTAGAGTGGGCCACACTTCCCAACAGCAATTCTCGAATTCTACTGTGACCTCTACCGCCAATGACTATCAGGTCAAATGGTCGATTATTTGCAAATTCTGATACGTATTCGCTTGGTATGCCGTATGCTACATAATACTTGAATTCAATACCACTGTCCTGGGAAATCTTCTTTGCTCGTTCAAGAAATTTTTTTGCCCCTTCAGCCATTTTTCGCTTGAAAGAGCTTGACAGGCCAGGCATGTATATTGGCGGCTCTTCTGGAACTACACAAAGGCCAGTTATAGTTGCACCAAATGGTTTGGCTATTGTTATTGCCATGTCCAGTCCCTTGAATGACTTTTTAGAGCCATCTAGCGATACGAGGATCTTCTTTATCTGTGTGGGCATTTGTTAAAGCGCCTCAGATATCTTGAGTATGAGTTGTTGGATTGTTCTATGGTTTATCCTTAGATCCTCAAAAAAAGACATCGGATGTACACTAGAGGCAAAGTCCAAGATAGCAATTACTGCCTGAATCTCTTCTTTAGTCAAAGTAATGTCGGAATTGAAAGGTCCTCGATGGGATTTTCTAAGCAAAATCTGCTTTAAAGCGCCATCGGAATACTCTATACCGTGTCTTTGAGCAGAGTGTTTTCCAAATTCCTCCAGTATGTTCTCGCCTTCTCCCTCTACTTGATAGCTGCACTCAAATCCATAATCGCTGCAAACCAGTCTTGTCATACTACAATTACGTCTTTACACAATTTAAAAAGTCCGTTTGCATTGCAACTAGGTTTTTCTACTGATTAGACAAGTTATCTAGTCAGCAAATATGAAAACAGTGAAATAGAACTGAGATTGAGCGCTAGTTTTTTTAGCAAGTTATGGCTCTACATTATACGAGTATGTAATGTCATTACACGTAACCTACGATTTATTGTGTGGTTCAATTCTGGGACTGAACAAAAACGTCGAATCTGTTGCAGTTGTCAACAATAGGGGCAGGGTAATTGAAAAAATATCCAGGCCAAAATTTGCAAGACAGTTCCCTGACCATTTGAGCGAACTTTTTTGCATGCATTATATCCTACAGGTCTCCATGGGGAGAGATTTTGATGAAAACTATGGGCCAGTCAACTACCACATGTCTGAAAGAACAAGCTTTACAACTCTTACATTTCCCATAGATGATAACATCGTACTTGTAACAACCAACAAAAACACTAGTCCTATAACACTGGCAAGAAAGATCACTTGCATAATAGACGAACACAGAAAACAATTATCTTAAATCTGAAATCACATGTTGATTTCACAACTTGAATCTAGGTTTTACCAATGTATTTTACATGTTGGAAAAAGTAAAGACTTCCTAGTGGATAGTTAAATCCAAAGCCAAGCGGGATGTTTCGTACGCTCTCTTGATGTACCAGTCTATATCCTTCCCTTGTTAGCTTGTCAACTAATTCCAAGAACTCTTCATTTCCGCCCAATTTGCGCAAAACTATGGCCGTAGCGTCAGTTTTCATAAAGACCATGTCTTTGTGCTGAAAAATTTTCTTTAGAAATTGTCCTTCACTTTTCATGTTGCTTCCCTGATAAGCAGCCAGTTCTTTTGCAATGGCAACATTTTCTTCAGTTGAATCTTTGATATCGCTAATCTTGTCAGTTACAGAGCTAGTGATTGATTGTGCAGCTTCCTTGACCTTTGCTGTCTTCTCCTTTAAACTATCAAACAATCCCTTTTCGTCATCGGAATCACTCATTTCATGTTATTATCTCCAACCATTCATAAAAGGATGTATGGAAATCACGCAAACTTGTGTCTTCTTTTTGCCAAGTCTGAAACCTTTAGATATTACAATTTTAGCTCAAAACCCACATGGATGTAAATTTTGATATTTCTGTACGGGGCCCAAAATAACTATCACGATGGTACTTGTCACACTACCAGTCATCTCCGTAAACTGGATCTAATTGACGCTCTGCCCTTCCAAGCGGCCTGTACTTGAAGGTTTAATCAATTATTTCCAGTATTGATTCTTATTTCTAAATTGCAGTGTATACTGCCAGAGATTTATTTTACGTTTTCAAATGATACCGTATGGTCAAAGTTAGTATCATGCTTCAGGTAAATGCGTCATTTGAAAAAATATGGGATATGATATCAAATGTAGACGATGACTCAAACTATTGGACAGAAACTGTACGTATAAAAAACCTGTCAAAAAATCGAAACGGCGTAACCCGTGAGGTGCGCCTGTCTGATGGCAGAAAATGCCAGCAAAAGGTCACACTATTTCCAAAAGAGAGAATACACATACGATATACAAAAGGCCCTATGATTGGGATAAAGGATCTAATGCTTATCGATAAAGGAAGGATGTCCATCATTAGAGTCCAGATAAATTACAAACTTGAAGCTGGACAGGACAAATCTGCAAGCGTTTTAAAAGAATTGCAGTCTGAAGCAGAACATGCTCTACATTTGATAAAAAAACATGCAGAACGCAAACCGTAGGATATCACAAAGTAGCTTGGGGCGCACCGTGCAAGATTATCTCTCAGAAGGCTTGTTGTCAAACAAGCACAAGTTGCTCCTATACCTCATCTCCCACTTGCCATGCTCTCCAACCACGTAGTTGACGTGGAGAAAATTCATGTCTGTCATTTTTTTGAGTTTTCTGTATGCTGTACTTTGCGCAATATTGGAATCCAAAATAATTTGATTTGCAGATTTGGCCACATCGTACGTGGATTCCAGAATTAATCTTGCACATCTGTCAAATAGTATGGTTTCATAGGCCTTTGAATCTGGAGCTTTTTTAATTTGTTCACTCATCAAGTCAATTCCTCTCCATTTGGTTGTCTTCCAAAGAACACTGGGTGAGAAACTTGGAAAACCACTGCTTGTGCGTCTGGCTTGACCTATGATATATCATTAATTTACATGCATACAATCATGATAAATGTAGCATGTATACACTGCAATATGAAAAAACACCCAATTGGACTGAAGGCCAAAAAGTGCTAACTGACTCCAAAGCTGCTGTGGCACAAATATTTCTAAAATAAAAAATCTATACCTACAAGTAATAGGGAGAATAAATTTGACCAATATCGTGTTATAGATATTATAATATCACAAAATTACATGGCAGAAAACGCCGACGCAAAGAAATCATTTATCAAGGAATTCATGGATTTTCTGCAAAAGTTCTCGGTAATTGGTCTTGCAATTGCCTTTGTTATAGGCCAGGCAGCCTCCAAGCTAGTCACTGCGTTTGTAACTGATATCATAACTCCGCTCATAGGACTGCTCACACCAAACGTCGGCGATCTCAATAAAGCCAATCTGACCATAGTCAACTCCACATTCTCATATGGTGACCTTATCTCAAATGTGATAAACTTTCTAGTCATTGCACTTGTTGTATTTTTGGCATACAAGCAGCTGTCAAAGTTTGGCCTGATGAAAGACCCTGTGAAAGGATAATCTGTACTGGAACAACATCAATGATGTATTTTCAATACATGTTAGTTGGGTTGGATTTTTTCGATATTCATCAGAGCACGTATTTATCCATCTTTCCTAGTAAAACAATGTTCATAAAATGAGTAACCTGAATTTTGTTCAAGAATTATCACTTGGCAAAGCATACGAAGGAAAGGTAGGCAAGTGGTGGAGTAGTAGAAGTGATAACAAGGACCACGTTGTTGCCTACAATAACATTGCAAAACATATTGGCTTTCTAGACCCTGATGATGATATCATCATAGATTATGGGTGTGGTGCCGGAAACCTACTTTTGAGCATGGCAAGAAAGTTCCCAAATTCGAAATTAATTGGAATTGACAGTTCCACTCTCATGTTACAATCTGCCCGAAGAAAATTAAACCGTATAGGTAAGGATTTTACATCCAAATACAAACTACTAAAAAGTAACCTTCCAAACTTTGACTTGAAACTAGAAAAAGCAAATGTCCTAGTCCTTTGTTTTCCTCATATTGTTGATGTTTCATACAAAAAACAACGCAACAGTCATGGCCACCGCCGAACTGATGTGGATATAGCCAAATTCATCGCCTCCAGTATGGTTGGTAATAAAAAAGATCAAACAGACGCAGATGATATCAGGATGCTGACAAATATCTTGTTAGAAGAAAAGATTATCTCGAAAAATTTACGTTATCTATTGAAGAAGGGAGGTACTTGTGTTAGAATCGAATATGCCAAGTCTAAAAGAGAAAGGCTAACTCAACTAAGGCAAGACCGCCTGGCCTTTCAGGAAGGATCATTAAAAAAATCTGTAAATGGAAATATCATCAAACCCGTATTCAAGCATGTCAGTTCTTCTTATTTCAAATCTAATATTGTACAAGATGTGTTTTACCAAACAAAAGATGCAAGCGACAAAGTTGGAGGCTATGAAATAACTGTGCTCAAAGCTGTATGATATATTTGAGACTGGTAAACTAACCAAATTACAAGAAAATTCATTGTGCTAACTCGTGTTCTTCCTTTACCATCTGGGCAATACGGGGGTCCTTGCAGGCAATTGCTTTGGAATAGTTCAGGTTAGTCTCACATTGATTTTGGATAAAAGCTATGTGTATCTTACAGTCGTTAAGATTTTTTGCAAGCTTTGCCATCCAACATGCATTAACGTACCCTTCTATGATACCATTTGGACCTTTATCATGGTGAGAAAGATTGTCTAAATTGCTTGTTATGGCGCTATGAATTCCTACAATCACGATTGCTGCAGCCACTATAAGTAGCGCAATATCGCCTCTTATTTCCACCCCATCCCTTTGTCATTATTTTTCTTGACGTAACTTGTCCAGAATCTTTTGTATCTCGTTCTCTGAAGATATTGTCAGTTTTCCATTTGTCTTAACCATCTTGTCTTCTGCCCAGTTTTGGGCTACAAATAGGGCGGCATCGTTGCTTTTTCTGGTGTATTCATTGATGAATTTTGCATATCTTTTTTTCATTCCCTTCTCTAGTTCTTTGATGTTAATTATCTGAGGCACCCTGTGAGATCTTTGGAATGCAACCAAATGAGTCGTCTATTTACGCGTTCGTATCTAATAGGGCTTTATGATGATATCGTACCAGTCTTGATTTGAATTACATGTAAAAAAATTATCGTAGCAATGTTTCTCTGTGATATATTTTACCCCTGCAAGACTCGGGCATGGACCCAACCTGGCCCTCTATACGTATGACACCTCCTGACATGTACGTGCCAACCTGATCTCCCGTGTTTCCATGTATTGTGATATCCCCGTCTGACATGTGAAATCCAACGTAAAATCCTGCATTGCCATGTATCACTATACTGCCACCTGACATGTTTTCGCCAAGATAATCTCCGGCATCTCCCTGTAATGATATCTTGCCCTGTTTGAATTTGTAGCCAATGCAATCAGCAGGACAGCCCAAGCTAGCAAAATCCAGTGTTACCGTCTCGTCTTTTTTTATTACCTTGTTTATTGCAGCCGAGACAAAGAGGCCCGCTGTCCAATAGTTTGCCTCGTCCGAGAAATGTTTTCTGCTTATCATGCCTGCAAAAATCGAGACATCGTCAAGCACAAAGTCAAGTCCTTCAAGCATTG
Source organism: Nitrosotalea sp. (assembly GCA_050749105.1). Taxonomy (GTDB): domain Archaea; phylum Thermoproteota; class Nitrososphaeria; order Nitrososphaerales; family Nitrosopumilaceae; genus Nitrosotalea. Next base: position 5,887 of record JBOGQT010000046.1, read on the forward strand.
ACGACGCGGCTTTGTAAGAATATTCAGAAGTTATACCATTGGCATCAACAATATACTCTTGAAAGATTTTGGCAATTGCATATACAGTGACATTAGAGTCTGCTCTGGCCACATATTGTGTCATGTTTTGTTTGCATTTCTAGTTTTAGTTAATCCCACCTGCCATCCTTAATCGACTAATTGACAATAACACGCACTACATGACTAGGACCTAAAACCAATTCGTTAATGTTTTAAAAAAGGTACTAAACCAAGTGAACAAAACTCCTCAAGGGCCTATTGATAAAAAAGAAGTAGGAGATTTTCTTGGGGGAATAAATTTATCTCCTACTTGTTTCAGAAAATATCTTCTGCAACTTTGATTCAAGCTCTTTTTTGCCCTCTGCCTGTATTAGCATTGACTGCCATACTTTGCCTGCTGTTTCCACCATTGCGTCTGCAGATTTGTCCAATACTGGTCCAAAACTGGCATCAATTCTTTTTTTGAGTCGCTCTACATGTGCTTGGTACATTGCATCATGAAATGCCTTGTGTAGCATCTCCATTGACATTTTTATGGGATCGGCTGATCCACAACCACAGTCATTGCATTCCATTTCAGAGCAATTGCATGAACACGTTGCATGTCCTTCTATTTTGCATGATTCGTCTGTGCATTCCATATTACTTTCTTGTAGTCACTATAGAAAGGTAAGTATATAAATTGGAAAGTAACTCAACTGAAAGCAAGTGAGATTTTAGTAAGTTGATGCCACAAGAACTTAAAACAATGTCAGAGCAGTTCAAGTGCTGCCCTGTAGACAATACATTCAGAATTGTTGGAAAAAAATTCACCATACACATACTTCGCAACATGATAATGATGAACCATACAAGATTTGGCCAATTTCTTGATTCAGTTGAAGGGATAAACCCAAAGACACTTTCCGTGAGGTTACGAGAGATGGAAAAAAGTGGTTTAATACAAAGAAAGGTTTACTCTGAGACTCCAATTAGAATTGAATATACGATTACGGAAAAAGGTGAGGCTTTGAAATTAATTATCATGCAAATGGCCGCATTTTCAATGAAATATTGTTCTGAAGATGTATTCAAAGATGGCAAACCAAGGACATTAGAACAAATATTTACAAACAAAAGGAGAAAACCAAACACTTGAACCGTCTTGATGACGAATCAAGTGTACAAGGTTAGACATGGCAGGTGCAGAAATACGTCAGAGCAAGTTCCACGATATATCTCATTTTGGACTACGATTGGCAATAGGTTCAATCTTTATCGTAGAAGGCTTTGCCAAGTTTGACCCAAGTTTTGCTGCTTATCTACCACAGATGGGCCTTCCGGCAAATATGCAGTATCTTTTTGCACTGGAGGAATTTGTTCCTGGCATTTTGATAATTGCTGGTATACTGACAAGAATATCCTCATCTGTTCTCTCAGCTGTAATGCTTGGCATAATTTTTTATATCAACAAGGCATCGCATTTTTCAGCCCTGGATGGTTCTATGCTTGTGGTGCTGCTTCTTGCAGGTTCTCTAGTAATAATAACAATTGGTCCTGGAAAAATCTCCATATCCCATCTAGTCAAAAAAATTCCGCGCTTTTTACAGTGACTAGGCATTACAGAATTCTTTGATAATGGAGATGAATTTGTTAACTGGCAAATAGATAGTACTAAATCATCGGTTTAATCCAAGATAGACTGTGAACAAGAAAAAAATAGCTGAATCTATTGAACTCTACAAAGTTAGAATCAATCAACTAGACGAGGAACTCAAAGGGCAAAATTTTAGCAGTGAACAAAGAAATACTTTGGAATCTGAAAAAATAATTGC
>JBOGQT010000047.1:0-22663 GCA_050749105.1 Nitrosotalea sp.
GATATATCAGCTTGCTGTTGCGGTACAGATGTATCAACGCCGAGAAATCTCAGTATTGCAAGATCGTCAGGATTTGAGCAGGAGCCGCCAAAGTTTGTCGAAAAGACGCATGTTTTTGAATTGTGGATTAATGCGTAATAATCAACGCCGTTGCCTGTGAACTTTTCAATGTATATGTTGGCGCCAAGTCTTGGGACGGTAAAGGTGTGACTTAGATTGAGAGGGCATGGAATTGTAAATAACCCACAGGGATCTGGGATGTTGCCGCTGTCATTTAGCACAACTGTCTTGATTGCGTTTTGTGTAGAATTTGGCAGCACCAGCACCGAGCCGCGAAGCCATGGATGAGGCTCTCCGTGATACCCAAACTCGCCTGCTTTGGTAAAGGTATAGGTAAATGATTTTCCAGGATTTAGAAAGTTGGCAAGTTTCAGGTGCATGTATCCTGTGCTTTGCAGTTGTGTGGCGTTTGCAAAGTCAGGGTCGTCGTTGTTGTCAGCTACGATAGAGTTTCCAGCAGCAGCCTCATTTGTCCATCGAATGGTATTGTTTACTCCAAGGACCACAACAAGATACTGTGGCTCATAGTTCTTGCCAGCACCTTGGTCTTCAGAGTCTTTTGGAATTGCTACTGTGGAAATGCCCTGTGCCATGTTGTTGGTTTGGCTAACAACTACAGGTGAGGGAGATGTGTTTTGACCAAACGCGATTAATGCCAAGATAGCTACTGCAATACCTATGCTTCCAATCATAATTGCAAGATGGATGGTTTTCATTTCCAGCTACCAATTGAATTAGCAGTACTTGTACTGACCAGCAGTTTCATTTTGCCATCATAAAATGTCAAGCCTGCCTGAGGATTTGCATGATTGCTAAAAGAGGTTGGTGGCGGCAGCACAGGACATTTTGGGCCAGCAAAGATATGTAATAATTCACTTGCATTATCTGAAAACCTGACATCAGTCCAATAGTATGTTTCTCCACAACTTGTGGGCAACCCTCCTTTAAATCCGCTCGGAAACAAGGTGAAAACTACATCATGGAATGAGACTTGTACTGGATGAAAATATGCGTCATTGGTATAATTTGGCGTCTCAAAATAATATGTTTGATTACCAAAGGTAACTGTCCCTGTATCATTTTCCAGGCTTGCCAGAGGGTTTGCAGTAACTATTATTGTTCCCTTGAGCCATGGATGAATAACACTGTGGTATCCATAAGTGCCTGCTTTATCAAAGATGTGCATCCATGCATATCCAGGTTCAATCACGCCTGAGCTAAAAGATCCTGTATCGCTTGTAATGTCGTTTGCGTCACTGTCCATGTTAATCCACCGTACAGTGTTGTTTATTCCAATGAGTGTCTTTACAACTGCCGGCACAAAGGTAAATCCGTTAGAGATGAGGGAGGAATTTACAGGAATTATTACAGTTGGCGCCAAACTTGTCATGGTTGAAACAGCCTCTCTTGCCCAGCCTCTGTTAATCAAAAGATCAGCAGTAGTATATCTTACACAGGCAGGTGACCCATCTTCTGTTCTTATTAGAAGATCCAGACCTTTCTTGCACGCAACATCTTTTGATGCGATTCCTGACTTGAACTGCTCAAGAGGATCCAAGGTGATTGTGATAGTTGGTCCAAGTTGGAATGAGTTGTTCTCAGTGCTTGCAAGAAATTTCACTGAATCATGAGTCACAGTGATTCCAGCTTGGGGATTTTTGTGATTGCTAAGAACAGTGACAATCTGATCCTTATGTAATCTTGGTACCCATGTACCCTTTGTGCCGTTTGGAAATATTTTGGTGCCATTTGAAAAGTATTCATGAAAGTCCATCGGTGGGCCGATAGTAGACCACATGTTGGCCCTAACTGCCAGTGTTTCGTTGGTTTTGTCTGGAAACTGGACCTGAACATAATATGCGGGATTTTCAACAGTTGGAACAGGAAGGCATCTTCCACATCCCGGAAATGTAAAAGATACATAGTAAAACCTTATCGTGGTATCATCTGGACCGGTCAGGTCAGATGGAGTTTTGTGAACAGTTGTAATATAGTATGTTTGGTTTGCAATCTCGGCTGTTCCATTGTCGTTGCTAATTCCTTTGTATGAACCATAGAAGTGTAGCATGTTGTCTTCTTTCACTAGTTCGGTAACTGTAAGATCCTCACTTGCCTTCTGGCCTCCATAGGTAACAATCAGCATGTATTTGCCCGTTTGGTTTATGATTGGAACATTCTCGCTGTCTTGCTGTACATAGTACACCTTTGTGGTGCCCTTGTAGTCATTTGGTGGGAGGTCATCGTCATGCCAGACAGTCTGGTTTTGCCCATCTACAATAACAGCTGTTGGAAAGACCACGTTTTGAGACTGGTTTTTAGTCTCTACAAAGAAGGAAATTGGCTCCCCTACACCATACACGTTTTTGTCAGTGCCAATTGTCAGAGATGCATAGGCATTGGCAGATTGTACAATCATTAGGATTGCTGTGATCGTTACTATTATCGCTATTTCAGAACCAGTGATTGTTGAGAGGTGTAAAGGTTTCATTGTCTAGTCTACTATTACTTGTGAATTTCCTAGATCAATAAATTTTGCTTCCAACGGATTAGAGATATAATTTCCTGCCATGTTAAAAGGAGGGGACGCTTTTACTCGTATGTTCACAGTATCGCCAACTTTCCATGGTACGTCACCACTAATTATCACGTATACAAATGGGCTAGTTGGATAGGTAACGTGTAAAAAGACAGCCAAGTTATCTTGTCTCACACAAAAAATTCCCTTGCAGATGTCATATCCAGTTAGAAATGCATGTATTTTTGAATTTATCTTAAGCATGTACCCTGAAAAGTGGCAAGGAGTTTGTGGACACGCCATTGGGGGCGGTGTGTGCACAACCATCGCCTTGATTCCAAATTCATTTTCCTTTGTGGATTGTTCAAAGTCATAACAATATGCAAGAAACGTGGAAATTCCAACTGTCAAAGAAGATGTCAGTGCGACAACTACAATTAGTCTTTTCATTGTCAGATTCAATTACCATATTGATTTATAGGGATTGATTAAATTCCAATTTAACGACAAGCCTTAAATCAGAATCACATGGAACACAATGAAAAAAAATCCTGAAGAGCCAGACTCGGCTGACCTGAAAGAGAAGATCGAGATACTATCTACAGAAGACGACAAGATCAAGACAATTGGCGAGCTGTTAAGCAATGATTCCAGCAGAAGCATACTCAAGATACTGCTTGATGATACCATGACAGCAAACCAGATTGCGCAAAATATTGGCATATCCCTTCCACTTGCCATGTACCATCTCAAAAAGATGCAAGAGTTAGGAATAGTAAGTGTCACAACTACAAATGAAAATGACTCTAAGTACTATACATCGTCTAAATTTGCGTTCATCATCACGTCTGCCAAAGTGTCAGAGAAGGCAAAGACAAGCAAGTCACTTTTTAATTCACTAAAAAGAATTTACAGGTTTGCCGCAATAGGCTTTAGCGGGCTTGTATCATGGATTGTACTGCAAGGCATGCAAAGTATTCAAAATCCTGCAGGTATGAGGGTTCCTGTTACTGCAACTACTGGCAACTCTGCCTCGCAGTCTTCTGCACCAGCACTAGCACCTGCAGTACCAGCTCCTGCAAATCTTGCCATATCTCCAGCCGCCTCTCCGCCATTCATGACTCCAATAGCGCCAACTGTACAACATGATATATTGATGATTGCAATTCCGCTCGTTGTAATAATAATTGGACTTGTGATAGAACGAGTCCTCAGGGTGTACAACCGATAAATTTTTGATTGAACCGGACAGTCCTAAGATTCAGGAAATGACGATTAATAATGTTTTTGTTAAATCTGGATTTAATCAAACCCTAAATACGATTTGTCGTCGATGGTATCATATCTGGTTTCTATGATGGTCAAAATTTCAAAAAAGAGGGCAAAGATCTCTCGCAGCTACAATGTGGACATTATGCAAAGAATACTTGATGCAATGTATGAGATGGGAAATTGTAGGATCACAAAAGTAGCTGTGCATGCAGGCCTCAATAACCAGATGTGCAAAAGATACCTGCATTTTATGAGTGTCTTGGATTGGATAAGAATTGAACATGATAAAAGAAATAACTTTGTACTTGGCCTGACAGAGACTGGACTTGCCGTACAAGCCAAGCTGCAAAAGATGGACGACAATGTTTGGAAGTGAGCCGGGCCTGAGAAGAGCGTGTCTTTAAAGTGTCTGACCAGCCAAAGAAAATCTTTGTAGACATGGCAATTCAAAAGGCATTGCTTGAGAGTGGTTCCCTTGCATTAGAAAAAGTAAACAACAGGCTTTTTGAGATATATCGTTCACATCTGTCTGACTGCTATGACAATCCAGAATATTTGAGGGAGGCTCTCAAGGATACTTTCGGTGACGCACACATCAAGATAGTAAAGGCGATAAAGATACAGCTTGCAAGTGTTTCTCACCACAAGCAGATTGAGGTCTTTTTGCTTAAGCTTGGGGAGTGACAGAATTTCATTTTTACAATCATCTGAGATTAGTTCCAAGTACAAGAGACGGATTCTCATCCGGGTTGCAACCAGCTTCTGTGTAATTGTTAAGAATTTGAAGCGGTCTTAGATTCAGAACCACTAGTCCTGTAGAACCGTTTTTGCATGTAGCTGCAGGATATACCAAGCTGGGCGACAAGTAGAGATAGACTGTGGCGGACAGTTTCTGGTGCGCTGCATCATCTGCGAAACTATAGGAATTGTACCTCCATCCTGTAACTGACCACTCTCTTATCTTGGGCTCATTTAGTACCTTGTAAAAGAGGAGATTACTCTGTGACTGGTTTGTGTATCTAAGCAAGAGTTCGTCAAGCGGATTCTCTGCCCAGTCACGTAGCACAAGTTCTGGTACAGTATCAGGCTTTACACAGGCACGCATGTGGTCTTCCTTTTTTATTACACGGACATGGCTGTCATCGCATGTCACATCGCCTGCAGGTATGCCCGAACTTGTCTGCTTGAGTGGAGGTAGGATATTTTGAGAGCTGTTCTCTACCCGAAATGTGATTGCGCCTATGACACTTTGTGTCACTTTAGTGTCTGTCCATCTGGCCACTATATTTTGCATATATTCACCTGCAATGGCATTCCGGTTTACCTTTACAACCACATTGACTTTTTGATCTTGGCTTTCGTTGAAAACAATATGATCAGGTGTTACCTGTACAGATATCCCAGTAGGCATTATTTCTGAGCTAAAGTTGTTGCCAAATGTGGTATGAAAATAGATTGACGATCCATTTGCACTGCCATAGTTTTTGATTATCAACGGAATGCTAAATTCTGATGACTTTGGAATTACGATAGATGGATATTCATCTTTTGTAGTATGCCAATATGTAATGGGATATGCGTGATTTTGATCAAATTGCATGGAAAATAGAGGTACCAGGTGAGCCTCTGCAGTATGAATGGAAAAAAAGCCAAGAACGATTCCTGGAAATGCTATTAAAAGATACAGCGTTTTCATCTTACCTTGATCCTCATCACATATACTGAAATTGCAACTGCCGCTCCTCCAACTATGCTGCCAAAAACTGCCACGTTTGACCAAGGGTTGATGTCAGTAGTTGGGGTAGCAAGTGAGCTCCTGGGAGGTCCTGTCAATCCCAATTTTTCTACCTCGGATTGGTTCATGCATGTAGTGCTCTGTCATCCTGTCTCTTTGGTCCAGTGGTAACAGCCAACTGCAGAAGGCGGAGGCGGTGCAATCTGTCTTGGCAAGTGGAAGTATTGAGATGTGTTTGATACGATTATCTCACCTGTTATCCAAGGTCGCACCTCGTCAAAATAGCTGAAACTTCCAGGGCTTGAAAAAGTCTGGTTAAACGATTTATTTGGACGTATCACGCCGCTGTCAAAATCTGCGCCAGTGACAGTATCGTTTGGTTTGCCGCTTGTTACCGTATGACCGTAGATGTCGTGGTTGTACCATGTGACAACCGTGCCTATTTTTACAGCCAACTTGTCAGGATTGAGGCACGGCTTTGCCTTGCATTTTGCAAACGATGTTCCATTTTCAATCTCGACCACAGCTGTCTGATTTGTGGGAAGTGTCAAGTTTGGCAGCTTTGAAGGGACATATTTTTCTGGCAATACCGTAATTTCAAGAGGTCTTGACCATAGAGATAACAACGGACTGGCAGAGGTATTGTGATAGAACTCGTGCGAGTTGGCATAAAGTGATATATTTGACTCTGAAAGAATCTCGTATCTGCCAGGAGCATCAATTCGCATTACAGGAGCGCCTGCCTTTGGGTAAGTACTCCAAGTTCCGTTATCGCTTTCTGTCATTCCAGGATTGAGCGTAAAGCCCCAACCCACTATGAGCATGCCAGAGTATCCCGAGTCGAAAACTTTGGTTCCGTTCTCAGAACGCACCTCTATGTGAAAAAGGGGCAACCCGTTTGCTACAAACACGGAACTGCCTACAATGTTTATCATTTCCGGATGAACGATTAGCCTTCTCCCATTTTGTATTGTAGTTTAGCTACTGTCTGTTTTATGATCAAGACTGATCCAGCATGTGACAGTTCGGTTGTTGGCATGTTATCCCTTTCTTGCAATATTTCATGTGCTGTTTTCTGAGCTAGGACAATTTGTGGTAAATTCAATATCAGTACCAATGAGAAAATAATTATTGAAAGATGGAAAGTTTTCATTTTGTCATCATCATGGCAGCTTCATCTCAGTATAGTTCATGCCTGCTATCTCCACTGCAGTAAATTTGTATGGAAAGTTAAAACAAGAGTGAACCAGCATGCCCTCAAGCCCCTTTGAAAAATCTGAAGAGTTTACTTGATCCCTGCTGTATCCCACTGCAAGTGGATATGCATTGCATGTCAATCTTGGTATAGAATAGTCATAGAATCCAGTTGCATTTGCAAGTGGTTTTATGACATAGATTATTGTAAAGTTGGATCCTACTGGATACTTGGAAAGGTCTACAACACTTGGGACTGCCAGAGTGTGAAACGAGTTTGCAGCATCATGTGATGCCGTGCTGTATTGATTGCCGTTTGTGGTATAGTTGTATTTGCCGACATGAAAAGTATCACCTATTGTTGCCATTTGCGGCCAAGTTGTACTGAATCTTGTGTCATCATACATGTGGTCTATTGTAAAGGTAATCTTGGCACAGCCAGTAGAATTTTGTTTTAAAATAAGAACTGGGATTGTAGTGAAATCATGCTTGTTTTCGGGTACGGTATAAAAATTACCACAGTCATTTTCCGACAGACCGTGAGTAGTACCTGTAATCATGATTGGTCCTGCACACATTCCATTTGGAAGAATACCTTCCACACATCGTGGTTGTTGATGTGTTTGCGTGACAAATATTGCTACTATAACCACAATTGCAGCTGAAAGTAATATTGCAAGATAAAGAGTTTTCAAGATTTACAGGTACTGGACAGGTATGGTTTAAAAAAGTGGCGCAGAATTTCTTCTGTAACAATCAGCAACCAGTTGCAACCAATCTCTTTTTTTATCTCTGACAAAAGTTTGATGATGTATTGAGTTCTCGTAAACTTTCCAAGACTTGACATTATGGAATCATCTTGAAACCTATACCACGCAGACCAATGACATTAAAATTATAGAATCCAGCAGGGCAGTAATATGTTCCTTCAGGATTCCATGTAAGGTCGGCACGGGTTATTTTAGAAACATTGTCGTATCCTACAGCAAAAGGAAGTGGTACACAAAAAACATTCCATCCATATAATCCCGAATAATTTCCTGTCTTTATGGTGTAAACCACTGTAGCATTTCCTGATCCGTCACTAATAGTATTCTGAGATGCAGAAATTGTAATTTCTGTAGCATCTGAACTGAGGGAAGTCATGTTATACATTTTAAGTTGCACGACTCCAGAGTGGAGAATATCATAGTAATTTACACAAATCTTTCCAATTGAATTCCTAGGCATATACAACAATGGAATGCCTTTGCCGCTTATTGGAAAACCATCATTGTTTGGTGGATAAGGAGTATCGCATGGCTCAAACGAAGCAGGCAACGTATTATTTCCCGATGAAATAGAATTTGTGACATTTCCAATGAAAGGTGCTGATGTTGGAAGACCAAATAATGGTAAACCGCCCCATCCACGATCAACTAATTTATTCACAGATTCTGGCGTGACACATGTCGGTTCATTATCCTCATTTCTTATCATCAGTTGTAACCCTTGATTGCATTCCACATTGTTTGTACTAATCCCGGAAGTAACCTGTCTAAATGGCGATACTATTTTGACTGCAATTTTGGAATTGAAATAATTCGACTCCATCGTTTCACCTGTCTGATTTTTTGCTGAGACTTGGTAACCTAGAGCAGGTTTGGATTGACCGCCGTTATAGTGAAAACATGTTATTCCATTTTTTGTGGCAAAGGTAATGTTTCCTGTTATTATCTTGGATTGATGAGGTCCAAGTACGTTGATCTCGGTCAGGTTTCCCAGATCAAAGAATTCATTGGCAGCCCAATCAAGCATGGTTACGTTGTAAAGTGTGTAATTTTCATTGTTTGTTACTCGTAATTGCATGGGCATTGTCTGGTTTTCTATAATTTTTGTTGGCGTAAGAAGATCCAACTGTATGTCATTTAGGTGCGGATAGGCAAGTGAGCCTTGCCTCATGTTAAGATTAAAGAACGGGCTGCATTGCCCCGGTCCAACATAATCTTGGGATGAATTGGTACTTGACACGGCAATCCATCCTTGATGGGCGTGTAATTGTTCATTGACAAAATCTTGTGTCAATGTATGACCAAAGAAAGGCGTTAGCATTGCTTGTGAAGAAAGCATGCTAAATGAAGAAACCCATAATATGATCAGAATATGCAAAGTTTTCATTTTCTATTCTTCCCTATATTCCGCCGTCATGTTAGAAACGTTCACAACGTGAAACTGTAAGAACGGAACGGGGCATCTCCATCCGGACATGGCAAACTGTAGATCTGAGCTAGCAATCTGAGATTGGTCAACGGCAACTGTAACAGGTATGAATTGGCATGATGCAACTTGTAACCAGTAGATTCCAGTAGTGTTTTGCGCTGCTACGTTATATGTGGCGATAAGGCTTTCAGTATGTTTCACAGTGTCAGGACTTACACTTACTTTCAGATTTGTTGTGTGAACCTCTTGTCCTGTGCTTCCATTGTATAGTCTAGTATTGAGTTCTGCGTCCACATCTGGTAACGGGTTTGTGTATTTTACAAATATCTGTCCAATGGTGTTTGGTTTGATGACAAAAACCACGGTGCCATGCACTGGACGAATAATCCATCCTCGCAGGTATAATGATATAACATGTTCTAGTTGTATACATGCAGGTGAACCGTCTTCTGATTCTATTACAAGAGTATGACCTTTCTTGCAGGCAACGTCTTTTGGGGCAATCCCAGTTTTGAGTTGTTGCAATGGCGGTGGGAAATAGGGATGTTCATCATTTAGTCCGCTTACCGAACTTCTAAAGAACGGCGCCTGGTCGTTTAGATAATAATAACGCCATGCATCATAGTTTGACTGGTTGCCAGTTACCCAGTCTTCCAATGTACCATTTTTCATAGCTTCAATCATTTGTGTTTTCATCATCTCCATCCAGCTTGCTCCTTTGTACTGATAGTATGGATTCCACTCCTCCCGTTGCTTTTCCTTTGATGGGGTGCATCCGGGGCAACCATAACATGGAGCTGAAGGCCAGTCAGGATTTGACATACATATTGCTTTAACCTGATTGTTCACCATTACAGGAACTAGTAACAATATCATAATTGCAATTATTGAGAGATGTAGATTTTTCATTTCGTCATGGGTGTGGAGGAGGCTGTGACAAGATAACCGTCTGCGTCTTGTTATGATAAGATATTAGCAAACTAAAATACTGATTGCCTGATGCCCAATTGTCGCCTTTTACTGTGATTGGATACTGGTATATACCATCTGATGGAATCTGGGAGGCTGGAATTGTATCATCTTTGTATACGGTGCCATTATGATACAGAGTCTGCAAGTGAACAGGTGACGTATCATTGTCAAAATTCCCAATGTCAACGTCTACAACGTATGAAGCAGTCCATGTTCCATTTCCATATTCTGCACCGCTCACTCCAGATCCTATTGTAGCCAGAAATGTGTCTGAAGCCCATCCTCTCTGTAACAGCAGTTTTGCGGTACTTGGTTTTACGCAATAGTATGAACTATCTTCTGCCTTTGATATTGGGACGAGGTTTTGCGCACATGTTGTCTTGCCTACTATTGTGACATCAAAATTGTTTGTACATGCATCACTCACAGTGGTTTGACCAATCCCGAAAAGATGCACTGCCGGATAGATATGGTATTTTCCCGGTAGTAATGCCTGCGCAGTAAGGGAGTATCGCATTTCAGAGTTTGGGGGTATCTCAAATGTATTGTTTGTTGGGTCATGCGATGTAATTTGCCATCTTCCTTGCCAAGCAGGTTCTGAGTAAAGTAACAACTCTCCTTTTAGAGGGCTTTTCTCCATACTCTGTATATTTCCATTAAATGTTATTGACTGACCAGTGATTCTCCAGTTTGCATTTAGACCGCCATCCATTTTGACATAGCTTGATTGCAGGTCTGCACATGATTCTTCGTTTGATGTAGGTATTGTAAATATAGTAAACAACATACCAAGGATTATTATTGCAATAGGTAGCGTTTTCATTTCTTTAAAAATTTCTCAAGCAGTATCTTAAATTCCCAAGGTCCTCCATGAATGGCATACTTTTCCTCCAGGGGAGATACCGGTGTCATCATGATTGGTAGGCCTTGTGTTACAGGGGTTGCCTTTTGCGGTCCTGGGCGTTTTCTAACATCCCACATCAGCTGCTCAATTGATAACGTCAACTCACGCGCTTTGCTGTCAAGCGCTGGAGTTATGATGCACGACACTTCTGAAAAATTAAGGCGATCAATTTCACCCCATACCACATCGCCTAATTGTGTTCCTCCACTACGGCCGGCAAATCTATTTAGAAGATACTTGTTTCCAAGGTCATCCCATGCCCGAATTGCAGGTGTGCAAAGCCCGCTTGTCCAATCCTCTTGATGCACAACTGTATCTCTCACATACAAGTGGATTTTCATGCAGTTGTCATATACTTCGATTGATGGTATTGTTACCTCAAAATCATCCCCTTTGATCTTTTGTACAACAGGTATGACACTAGTGAGGTTTCCGCCATCTCTAATCATACGAGGAGAGTCGGCAGGCTTGGCTGATATCACAACTGGTGTGTCTTTGCCAACAATCCATGCCCCAGAGTCCGGTGTTCCGTCTACTACAAAAAAGCCCGGAATCTTTCTTGGGTCATCATGTTTTCCCACTATGCGGTCTCCCTTTGATACCAGTACATTATTTTTTAGCCAGCCTAGATTGTAATCTCTTTTTTCATTACCACTTTGCGCATAAATCGGCATTATTGCGAGTTTTTCTGCCTTGACTGCGCTTGATTTTTCAAGTTCTACCGGATTTGCAAAATGAAGATTTTGCAGATTGGAATATGTCTGATCGCTTACCTTGATTACGGGTATGTTTTTGCTTGACTCGTCTAGGCAAACAAAGTTCCTCTCGTTTTGGCTGTCATAGTTGTCATCCCATGTAACACAAAAGGCATGCGCTGTCCTGCCCCCGGTTAATTTAACTACATCACCTTCCCTTATTCCTAGTTTTTGCATGTCTGCTTTTTTCATTCGTATTATGGTTTTTCCCAAATCTTCTGGATGGGGGGTTTGCACTCTAAAATATCCTGTCAAATGGATGTACTGGATTTGGATGGTTTAAAAAATTATCGTAACATTCTTACAGTTTAGCAATCGATTGCAACCAAGCTCTTTTTTTATCTCTGGCAAAAGTTTGATGCCGTATCAGAATCTCTTAAGCTCATTACAATTCAGCATCTAGGTTACTTTGCTTCCTGATGACTTATTTTTAAGAAAAATAACTACAAGAGCCATTAGTGCACAGCCTAATCCAATTGATATTGAAATCAAAAGAGATATTATCTGTAAGTCCTGTGCATGTTGATCCTGGCTCTGTTGAATTTGTTGTTTTAAAGTCTCTTGTAGTTTTTGATTTAACGCCTGTTGTAACACCAATTGGTGTTGTACTGAAGTAGGAGATGCAGGACAATAAACGCAAGCCTGAACAGTGGAACAACCAATTCCAATTAGAAAGATTATTGAGAGATGCAGTATTTTCATTCCTTAATCTCCTGTAGAGTTGGTAACTGTAAAGTGTCGTATTGCAACGTCACCCCACTCGTCACCTCCAGTTACTGTGTAGGTGCCGGTTTCAAATGTCTGTCCTCGAGTCCTGTTCCAAGTTCCATCCAAAACAATACGGTCTTTAGTATCAATAGATCCTGCACACTTTGGCATTGCCCAGACACATTCTGTAATGTCCGCTTTGCTACTCATTGGCTCAAAGACATAGGTCTTGACTTTCATATTGGGAGCAGGACATAATATTTCATAGCCGTTAAAGATGTCGAGTGGGATCCCTTTGCTCATGTTCTCTCCTGTAAAGTATCCCTTCATCACTGAAATGCCTACTGGCATATTGTAGATGCATGGACCCGGACTCAATGAGCCAATAGCCCAGAAATCTTGTGCTTCTAGCCTTACTGGCTGCGTGGATATGTTGTCTAGTGAGATGTCTACACCTATAGATTTGTCAGATGAAATTAAAGTAGAATCCAAAGAGAGGGAAAGTCTCAAGTCTGAAGAGTAAGACGATTGCGACCATGTATTATTCTGGGACAGTACTGTTACCCATCCCATAAATTGTGGGTTTGTGTTCCAGACAAACTTGCCAGGTTTTGTAAAGGTGTACTCAAAGTCCTGTCCTGCGTACAAGTAAGCTGGAAATTTCAGTCCTCCAATATGGCCGCCAAGTGGGAATATGGCAGAATTGTAGAATGCCATGTCGTCATTATTTTGATGCGGGAGAAACCAGATCGGCGAGGGCGTAGTGTTTATCCAGCGCACCGTGCTGTTGGTTCCAATCACCACAGTAACGTTTTCTGATTTGGTTTCGCAAAACTTGCAGTCTGTAAAGTCCCGCGTTGTGATGGAAATTGCAGTTATTGTGGGCGAGTAAGGTTCCGTGTCGTTAAGGTAGGTACCAAGGTGCTCCCATCCAAGGCCGAGAAGCCTTGGAATGCTTGTTAGTTTCACACATGATGGTAGGCTGCTTTCCTTGTTTACAAGTAAGTAGAGGTCATAGCCGCATCCAATTTCACCTATCTTTGTTCCTACTTTGAGTTGTTGCAGTGGAGGAATGTCGCACATCGGCCCATTCATTGGCCGTTCGATGGACGGAGCCTGGTCGTTTAGGTAATAGTATTGCCAGACATCGTAATTGGTTGTACTCTTACATGCCCAGGCTTTCAAGAGCCCAGCTTCAGTGGCATTGGCCATTTTAGCTCTTTTCATCTCCATCCACTGTAGCCCTTTGTATTGATAGTATCCTGCCCAGTCTTTTTTCATCTGTTCTTTGGTAACATGAATACCCGGAATAGCATAACATGGAGCATTAGGCCAATCGGGATTTAACAGGCATCCATTTACAGTATTATTTAACACGAAAGGAACAAGCAATGAGATCACGATTAGAATTATTGCAAGATGCAAAGTTTTCATTTTGCATGTCCACCTCTAAAATGAATTATTAAAAGAGTTACTCCTATTGCAAGCAATGCTCCTCCAAAGATTCCAAAAAACTGGACATACCCAATGTAGGCAAAAACATTATGGACCATGCAAGGATGATTAGAACAACTTTTCATGATAGATTCAAAGTGACTGTAATCGTCTGCATACGCCAAGATGCCCAGAATCAGCGCATGAGCCCCTACAGTAGCAGAGGTTATTCCAAAAATCAGCCTTGTCAGTTTAGATCTTTCTTTGAACAAAGACATGGCTGCTCCAATAGAAAACATGGCAAGACCTGTCTTTGCATAAAATGCTGGACCGTCAAAGTCTGGCATTGGGCAGCTGCTTCCCGGCCTGTTGCAAACAAGACCGTTTCTCACATCTTCAAAATATCTTTCTGCCAGCTCAAAGTTTACCGTAGAATACATCAATACCACGCCTCCTGCTATCAAAATTGCAATTATTGATATTTGTATGGTTTTCATTTTCTAAATTTCAATGATGTGGAATACTGACTGGATAAATCCCCCAACCACGATTAAATAATTCATTTGCCGTTTCCATCTTGACACATGCAAATTGACCATTTTCTTTTTTCATGATAAATTGAAGTCCATCTTTGCATTGTACATCTTCTACGGATATTCCAGATTTGAATTGTTTCAGTGGAGAATCAATTCTTTGCGTCGTCAGCCCGTTTTTTTCAGTTTCTGAAGAATTTGTCTGTATGGAATATGCCGGCAATGGTGATTTTGAGAATGTGTACGAAAACGTATTTGCGTCAAAATTTAACAGAAAATTATAACTTCCATTGTATAACGTGGTGAATGTGCCATTGGTGGCGGTAATCGGCGGACAGGAGGTTAAAGTAAAAGCGGATAAATATTGAATTGAACTTTCATTCCCATAAAGTGACTTGAATTCCATGTTATTTGTTATTAGCTTGGTTTGAAGTATATTCCAGTACTGTTCATTTACCACTTTGTTTTCTGTGTCGATATCGTGTACGCTATCAAGTGCTTTTGGGTTGTTCTCTAAAACAAATTGTAATATTTTAGGATCAATAGTACCCATGTCGTTACGAGGTGCAAGACACCAATCAAACATTCTATCATGTATATCAGATGGCACAGGCAGCGGACCGACAGAAATTATTTTTGGCATAGACAGGTCTTGATTTGGAGCAGAAAAGTTTCCATAATCCGTTGATGTGGAATTATAAGCATGAACGCTAGAAAAGAAAATTCCAGTAAAGATAATTCCTGCTATTGCAATTATTGAAAGATATATGGTTTTCATTTCCAGCTACCAATTGAATTAGCAGTACTTGTACTTACCAGCAGTTTCATTTTACCGTCATAAAATATCAAACCTGCCTGAGGATTTGTATGAGTGCTAAGCTTGATTGGGGTATAATCTTCACCACATGAAGGAGAACTCACAAAAATGTGTAACAATTCGCTTGTACCATCTGAAAACTTGGCATCTGCAATATAGTGTGTTCCTTCACAGTCACCTAATGGTGGCAATCCAAAACTACTTGGAAATAAGGTAAAGATCACATCATGAAATAATAATATTTGTTCAGGGCGAACAAATGCAGTTTCGGTATAGTTTGGCGCCTCAAAATAATACGTTTGATTGCCAAAGGTAACTGTCCCTGTATCGTTTGCCAAGTCTGCCAGTTGGTTTGCAGGCTGGATTGGTATCTGCATAGATGTAAACATTGACGCTTGTTTTCCGTCTATTTCATAGCTGAACTTGATCTGGGCATCGGTAGTGGCATTTGGACCTGTCGCATTGTACACGGTTTCTATTTTGTCGCTCTGAACAGGCATGCTTTGATTTGGACCCAAGGTGTATCTTGATATTGCATGGCAGTGGATGTCGTCAGTAATTGTTTTGATATTATCAAATGAAACAGAGAGTGGCGAGAGGCATCCGTTGTAGTATGTTATTGGTTCTGTCTGATAATTTGTAACTACTGCTTTGATGTAAAACGGCATTCCCAAGATAATGGGTTTTGTAGATGATGTTAAATTGTATATGCCGACTGGAGTGTGCTCAAAGGCTGATATGCCGATATGCCCCTTTTTTGCCCAGCCTTTTTCCATCAATTTCTGAGCAGTATCAGGTCCTACACATGCAGGAGTACCGTCTTCTGTTTTTAATACCAGCTGCAATCCCTGATTGCATTTAACGTCTTTAGCTAGAACTCCTGATTGGAATTGTTTTAGTGGAGATGATACAGTTTCAGTTATTGCCTTGGTTCCTGTATTGTCATTCAATATTGTAAACAAGAGTTGTTTTGATATCTTTTGACTGAAACCGGGTTGAGTGGGATCAGTCTGATTAATCACATGATATGAAAATGTCACTGTGGCACTTGCTGTTCCAGGCTCTGTTGCGATGTAAGCAGCAGTATAATCAGGACTAGTCTGAGTGATGCTCTTGCCAGGGTTTAATATTTGAGACCAGCCCACCCCCGCACAGAAAATTACTTTTGCCTTGATTTTGGCATGATTATCAAAAGTCACGGTGAAAAATGACGCCTGTGCATCTTGAACGGAGCATTTACCACCGTCCAGCCATATTGGAATGGTAGAATTGTTGACAAGTGTTATGGTTATGGTGAATGAGTCGCCAACTTTTAGTGCAGATGGCAATACTTGGATGCTTTGAATGGATATACCATTTGTGTCATCTGCCTGAGCAGGCTCTAGTCCGAATCCTAGAAAAACAATTACTGCAAGTGTCATAAGAGAGAGATGCATAATTTTCATTTCGTCGAAGTATCAATATGTATTTCGTGAAGCTCGTCCCAGTTTTTGTCCATAATTGCACGGGTTATTTGATTTGTATTAGAGATGGTGATCAACATTACGTGGTGAACCACATGATTGATTGGACTTGACTGTGCCATGTTGCCATATCCAGGATGAGCGCTGTCAAATGTTGCGTGTATTGAGACAATAGGCGGCATGGATTCTTCAACAACTGTGATGGTCAGCTTTAGCGTATTTTCCATTCCACCAGTAGTTCTAAAAGTAGCACAAGAGCGAATGAACCTTTTTGCTTCATCGATGGCAAACTGTTCATACGAGTCTTGCAAAAGAAATCCTCTATGTAATAGGGCAGCCGCACTTTGCATTTGCACGCATACAGGCGTGTGATCTTGCTTCATCCACAAGACAAGATCCTTCCCGCATTGGGTATCTTCCAGAGGCGTTCCTGATCTGAATTGTTGCAGTGGTAATGACATGTGATCAGGTTTTGTTTCATTTTGTGCGCCAATCTCGATTTTCTTAGCAGTTGGTGAAGACGTCAGATGAATATTCATGGTATAATAACACGCTGGACAGACCAAAGTCTCATTGTTGGGATTATGATCTATTATCTGAGCGTCTGCTTTCTGCCCGTCAATTGTTATTGCCGTACTTGTAAGAAGCACTTTTGGGATCAGCATGTTAACAACCGTCTCGTTTTCCCACAGACCGTCTGCAATTATGGTGATTTTCTTTTTTGGCTCGTCATATTTTTCTGACAGGCATACACCTTCGTCATAATTTGCTGTGATTACAAATCCTGTTCCATTAATTGTTGATGCGTTCAGCCAGTCGGTGTTACCAACGTTGCCGTTGTTGTATCCGCCCCATGAGTTTTTCAGACCGCATGTAGTTGGTTCGTCGCATACAACATTAAATGAATATTTCTGCCCTGTTTCAGGATCTCTGGTATCTCCAACGCTGATCAGTGAACAGCCAAGGTACGCAGATAGTTTGAAGTGCTTGTTATGATACTCACATACTTCAATTGGTGTATTTTGTATATCTAATGCTGACATGATGGTGCCATTTATGACCTTGCAGCCTTCTCCAGAAATTGTTCCATCCACAGTCACGTGCTTGATTGCATCATCAGCAAGTACTGGGAAATCTGGAACGATAAAACTGGCACCAAGTGTTATCATTGCAATGTACAAAACTTTCATTGAGTTGCTAAATTCTTATCATTTAAAAAAGTGGCGCATATTTACACAGTAAGGCATTTTTGAAAGCATGTGAATTATTCTTTAAGACGTTTCAAAATTACTGCTACTATACCTGAGACTCCTGCTACAATAGCCCAACCTACCCAACGGTTCCGTGTAAGCCAATTTACATCAGAATAGTTCGGACAGATTGCTCCTATCATACACATACAACAAGGAATGAAGAACAGAATTTAATAAAATTGGCGTAGATTTCCACAGTAAGATTCTTCCAAAACTATGCTTAATGCATTCCCGAACAAATGTTTTCTAGTCAACTGTAATATGGTAGCCTAAACACAGATCATAGTTAGACTATGAATGGAATCAAGTGTCGTTTAATCATTATTTGCATTTTAATTAACATTAACTAATATCAACAAATCATTTGATATTCTTAGGATATGGACCCAGTTGAATAACCGATGTTACATTATATGATTTTTCGTCTGCAACTGAGACATTGTTAAAGACGTAGTTTGGCACATATATCCTGTTAGTGACTGGATTTACTGCTACATTCCAACCCCACAAAGGATGTATCTCTTTGATTTTTGTATCCGTGTTCCCATCAATAACATACACTGTTCCAGTAAATCCGTCTGCAACATAGATCCTGTTTGTAATGGGATTGACTGCCATGCGTTCTATGTCATGATCAAGAAAGATTGGCTTGCCTATGACCTTGTTGCCAATCCCGTCAATCACAGAGACTGTCCCGCCAATATAGCTTGTAACATAGACGCGATGTGTATCTGGGTTGACATCTATCCCATGAGGATCAAGTCCAACCTCTATCTCTGCGATTTTTGTGTAATTGCTACCATCTATTACAGATACAGTACTGTTTTGCCATGTAGAATTTACATGATGAAGATTTCTATTCAATATATAGATGTGATTGATACCTGGATCTACAGCTATTCCAACAGGATTCATGCCAATCTGCAATTGCACTATCTTGGTATTGTTGTTGCCATCTATAACAGACAGTGTACCATTTTGTTCTATTCCATTACTACTGTTATATCCAATAACATAGACAAGATTTGTTTTTTGATTTATTGCTATTTGAGAAAAAACTCCTGGCTGTATTTCAGCAATTTTATCATTATTTGTTCCATCTACGACTAGAATTGTATCGTTATGTTTGTTATCAGTTGTATTATCTTCAGCTACGTAGATTCTGTTTGTATCTGGATTAACAGCCATATTAAATGGCATGCCGTTGGTCGGTATGTCTGCAATCCTTGCGTTAGTGTTTCCATCTATGACTGAAACTGTATGGGAGACTTCGTTTGCAACATAGATGCGATTGGTATCTGGATTTACAGCTACGTAAGAAGAACCATTGTCAGATAATGCCAAGCCAGATTTTGATGATGCCTGTGTCATGGTCTCAGTTCCGCCAAGAAATGAAATACAAGGATTATCCTCCACTGACACACAAAGGAAATTTCCAAGATACATCATGCTTGCAAGCACCATTCCAGCAGTGATTCCCATTGAAACAAACCACCACCTAAATCTCATGAATTAAAATCTTATGTGGCAGTTTAAAAAAGTGGCGCAGATTTCTTCTGTAACAATCAGCAACCAGTTGCAACTAGATTCTGGGTTCGGAGATGGTAAGACCCAGCTAACCATTTTGTTTCAGTTTAAGACCCACTAAAGAATTTATGATTTTACTTTAACACTCCAACATTGGAACAACCAAACAATTTGCAACCCTTAATCATCCCCAAAACCTAACGCTGTCGCAAAACTTTTCCAGTACCTTCTGACAAATCCATACCCAATCACCCCGACTATCGGAACCAATACAGCTGTAATTATACCATCATAGTGATAAGTTGATGGAGAGATGGAATTGCCAGATTCAAATGTATTTGATGCCTTGCCTCCCCAGGCGTTGAATGCAACAACGGTAACATTTGCATTTCTGTCAGGCAGGAGCAGGGTACAGCCTCTGGTGCAGGTCTCGTTCTGTGCCTTGTCATCAACAAGAATCTGTGAATATGGCCCAAATATATCGTCAGGATATATGTTTACCAACCCTTGATATCTAGTAGCGTTGAGTATGTTGTCCTGATCAGTATTTACGACATACCTCCAGTTGGTATCAAACTGGAAACCACGCTCAAGAAATGATAACTGTTTTGTTCCCGCAGTAATGGTGACGTTGTAAGGCGATGGCTGTTCATATACCAGATTTAGAGGTAGATCAAGAGGATTTTGCGCAAATACCTTGTATACATCAGGTATTGCCATCGAGGTGAGATTTGCCCGCATGTTTATCACACCAGATGCTGCCGCGACGTCTTGCTTTCCATACATGTCACCAAGGACAATTCCTGCAAATATCCTGTCTCTGTCGTGTATTACTTTTTGTCGTATGAAATCCTGTTGATATGTGGCGTTCTCTGCAAAGTCAGGAATCATCTTCAAGCTTAGAGGCATGTGGTTTATCGAACCATCCGAATGCAGTGCTATCACAATGACATCGGTGCTGAACTTGGTATGAGGATATCCAAAGTAATATT
This sequence comes from Nitrosotalea sp., assembly GCA_050749105.1. Lineage (GTDB taxonomy): Archaea > Thermoproteota > Nitrososphaeria > Nitrososphaerales > Nitrosopumilaceae > Nitrosotalea. The sequence continues at coordinate 20,334 of JBOGQT010000047.1, forward strand.
TTGTCAGGTTGAATGTATCGTATCCTGCAAAGTTTGCAGACTGTAATGTATTGATTATGGTTGAGTTGTCGTATCTTGTCTTCAATATCGTATAAAGTATCGGCTGGTTGAAGATTATCTTTCCATACCCTGCTTGTACACACATGGCAGAATCCTTTCCCGGCTGCAGTGAATCGTCATGGTAGCTGAAATTGCCATCGACAAAATTTGCAGGATAAGATCCCGACCAGGTCATGGACTCGTTTAGCGGTATGGGTGTCAGTATCCTGTAGGCAAAACTTGTATACGCAAAACTGTTTATCTTGCTTCTGCGATCCGGATGAATTACATCCGGACCATCGTCGGGCCCTCCGCCCATCGAGCCGTAATAGTGTAGTGCAATGGCAGGGCTCTTGCCAAAGCCCCACCAGCTGCTCCCGTCCTTTAGCACTGCATATGGATAGTTCTTGTAAACCGGATCGTATTGTACCACCAATGCGGTTGTCGAATTATTTCCTTCGCCTATCTTGCGACCCAGATTGTAAACTGTGGCATGGTACAAGAAAGTGTGTCTGTGAATGTCACTTGATGTCGTGGAATTGTATGCAGTGTGACCTTCTTCATATTCGAAATTATAACTCCATGGTTCTATTGCAGAGTTTGAAAATGTGTATGGACAATTTCTTTGATGGCATTCATAGTTGCCAATCAGCGGTATGTCTGATCTTGAATCTGTGTGAGCATCGATTGTTCCAAATCTTTCGTTTTTCCATTTGTAATGAGGATCAAACACGATGTTGATTCCGTCCCAGACATAGTACGTTCCGTCACCATTTCTCATCTTGTAACCGTCACGGTCTGTAAAATTTTCAAACTTTAGTGCAATAGTTACCTGCGGTCTGATTATTGGAGGCGAGTACGAATCTCCCCCTGACGTGTACCCCTTGGAGCACTTGTACAGGCCACACACAAGTCCAACCGCAGCAACAGTTTGCGATATGCGTGCACTGGTAACTGTGGTGCCAATCTCTGCGTGGCCATACTCGTAGTAATTACCGTTGCCTTGACCATCATAAGATACGGGTCCGGTCTGTATGGCACCAAGTGTCAAGCCAGAGGCCTGGATAGGTTTTGGATATATGGACCAACAATTCTTGGTCCACGATACCAGTATTCCAAAATCAAAAGCGTCTCCAGGATAATACGTGCCATCCGGATTTTGTCTTGTAAACGTCTCTCCCTTTATTGTGATCGTTGAAGGATGTGGGAAGATATTCACGTAGACATGACAGGAGGGATCCACGTACCCGTTTGCATCTGGTGGCATGATGAAAGAAGAAACAGTCAGCAGGATCATGATGAACGATAGAGTTACCTTTTGAGTTTTTTGCATCTGTCCAAAAGAGTTGCAATCTTAAAAACTTGGTTATTGTAGCGGGAACTCGAATATGGAATTGTCTGATGTGACAAGCTGCATTTGGGAGCCTTGCCTGTCCGCATCAATCACTACAGGTTCTCTTACAGGCAGAAATTGTGTTCTGGTACCGTTGATGTATGACATTTCATATGATGTCTTTGTTCCATCCACCATGATCGTATCCACCTGAAGGCTTGTCAGCCCATAATTTACTACCTCTACCTCTGACCCTGCAGGCATATTTCTTCCTGCGATAAACGATACACTCTCTGACATTTTATTCTGGGACGAGGTCAACATCTGCGAAGCACTCTGCTGCTGCCTGCCAAACTGATTTGTAGATGCAGCGATGACAAGTCCCGCGATTGCAAGTGTAATTGCAAACATCAAGGCCGCTGAATATATCTCAGATATTGCTTGACGATTCATTGCATCCATCAAAAGGTTGATAGAATTAAAGCACTTGAGAGCTAACTCCAAGCTTATCGTGTAAGATTAATATCTTCATATTCAATGACATATCGATTGACCGAAGTTAAAGGCGGACCAAAATTTATGAGATTTTTTGGCTCATTACCAAAGAGTGATAAATTTTACAAAGAGATTGATGACATCCTTGAGTTAATCAAAGAGAATTCTCACATCGGAAATAGAATCCAATATGAAAAGATCCCAAAATGTTACATCTTGGCATACAATGTTCCAAACCTGTTCCGCGTACAACTAAGCGACGGGTGGAGACTAGTTTACTCGCTTACCGGAAAGCAGAATCAAAAGACCGTCTATGTCCTTGAGATCTTTGATCATAAAGACTATGAGAAAAGATTTGGATACTGAAATTACTTTAGTTTGACTGATTCTTTTTCCAGTTTTTCAAACTGTGGGCCCTGTGCAAATATCCAGAAAATGGAGCCGTCCTTGTCATATGCGATCT
>JBOGQT010000048.1:0-2008 GCA_050749105.1 Nitrosotalea sp.
TCATATTAAAATTCCGATGAATATTTATTACCCATTCATAGTTTTTATCCAAAATTTTTTTTATAGAAAACATTAGGTGCACAAGTGCCTGCCTCGTTAATTTAACGAGGTTTAGCACTACAGCTATCGCAGCAATCCATGAAGTACTGGTACAAGATAACTTGGCTCTTATTTTATTCAATCCGTAAGCTACTTTTCCCTGGCCAAACTTTCCTTCAATTGGATTACGCTCGCCAGGGCTTAGATGAATTTTCACTGCCTGCGCCGAAGGTCGTCCGAGGGGCTTGGCAATTAATTTTATATCCAGTAGCTTGAGTTGCCTTCGGTTTTCCCTGGTGCAATATATTTGATCAGCAAGCACCTCTGCCGGATAAAATCCAAATCGCAATCTGTACTTTTCTACTGAGTCAATCAAATAGCCCCCTTCATTAAATGCTTCCCAGCTAAGATGGTCTATGAAAGTAAAACCACTCACCAATGACATCTGCACCTTACTTCCAAATTCTGTTTTGGCATTTTCTTTTCCACGTACAATAGGACGGACATGAGGCTGATGTATATTGACTATGCGGTAATCTATACGATGAGTATGGTTCCGGTGCATTTCTTCCTGTTGCTCATAGACAGTGTGAAGTACCATCAAATATTTTTGGTCTTTATGTTTTAACGGAAACCTTTTGTAAGCTGCCAAAAGAACATCAATATGTACCAGGTTCCTTTTTAAAAATCTCAACTGCTGCCCGTTGACTTTATAAATTTCTTTGGCTGTCTTCCTTTTCTTTTTAGCAGCATTTAAAAAACATTTGCGGGCTACTTTCCTGTAAGTCCTTACTTTTATTTTACCATGCAGAGCGGGGTCGTATAAGATATCTATCAATTCCTCGCTCTTTTTGCGGGCGGCATTTAGTAATTTTAAATCTGTGGGGAAAGTAATATTCTGTGGGGCTACGGTAGCATCCACCAGTAATTTCCCTTTATTCTTTTTTGTTGGAGTTGGCTCATCTTTTTGCTCCATGTTATCTTCAGCCGGTGCCACTTTTATTTCTGTCTCCAAAATCTCGTTATTGTTCTGCGGAGTATCATTTTGGATCGGTGGTGCGTTTTGCTTTTTGTTTTCAGGTTTCTTTTGCTCCTGCATTTTTGCTTCCTGCATCTCTATACAATACAAGGCAATCACTTCATTTATTTTGCCTAACAGATCGATGCTCAACCGCTTTCTGATTTCTACAAAAAGTGTATCTGAAAATGGTTCCTCATTGGTAAAACTGCTGTAGCCCAAAAAATACTGCAGGAACGGATTTTCCTGTATCTGGGCTACCGTTTCCCTGTCTGATAAATCACCAAGATGCTTGATGATCACTGCTCCCAGTATCACCCTGCCACTTATTGCCGGGCGGCCTTCTTTTGAAGGAAACAAATCATCATAATATTTTACCAATCTATCCCAGGGAATACTGTGCGCCAACCTTACCCAACGATTATTCTTCGTTAGCTTTTGATCAAAGGGAGTCTCAAAACCTGGTAAAATCAGTTGATTTGGGCTTACATACGCCGGAGTTGATGCATGCTTTCTGACGGGCTTCTTTGAATTACCTTGCATTTGCGTTTGCTTTTTTGGAGTGTAATCCAAATATAGCAAAGGCTTAGGAGTTAATCAGCAAACCCTACATAAACAAAGCGCTTTTAAAAACTTTATAGATATCATTGATGAAATTGAGGGATGATATCTGGCATTATTTTGTGTTCAATCATAATCAATAGATTTTTTGAATAATAAAGAATGCCAGCATAAACCAATGCGACTTATCTTCGTAGAATGTACGCAAAATTTTCTAATTGGGACGATACGATCGCTGCGATTGCCACACCTCCCGGCATTGGAGCAATAGGTGTTTTGCGTGTAAGCGGAGAACAAGCATTTGAAATTGTTCAAAAACTTTTTCCCTCAAAAAAATTAAGAGAACAATCGTCCAATACCCTTCATGTAGGATATCTAAAGGAAGGACAA
>JBOGQT010000049.1:0-5139 GCA_050749105.1 Nitrosotalea sp.
TCGATTGTTATCAAGATGAGAGATTTGTCAAAATACGACAGTTCTTATTGCATGAGAAGTATATTCATGCGATACCTAGATGGTTTTTCAAGATAATGATATTAGTAGACGATGTGGTCGTTGTGGAAAGTACACATTAGTAACTGACGGTTCTACCGGGGAGAGATTTTGTGGAATGTGTGGATTTGTCATTAACGAACGAATCGAAGATTCTGGTCCAGAGAGACGATCATTCTCAAAAGAGGAGCACGAGGATAGAACTAGGACAGGAGTACCATCATCTCTTGCAATGCACGATATGGGACTTGCAACAGTAATAGGACATGATAACAAGGATGCCACTGGAAAGCCACTTTCTGCATCAATGAAGAGTACCATTACACGCCTTCGAACATGGGATAGTAGAAGCCAAGTTCACGAGTCTCAAGAGAGGAACTTTAGGCAAGCATTCAGCGAACTTAGTAGAATGAAAGATAAGCTTGCTTTATCGGATTCCGTAGTGGAAAAGACGGCATATATTTACAGAAAAGCGTTGGAGAAAAATCTTGCAAGAGGTAGATCGATTCCAGGACTGATTGCAGCTGCAATGTACTTGGCATGTAGGGATACCGGTACACCAAGAACATTAAACGAGGTAGCACGTCAAATCAATATAAAAAGAAAAGATGTGTCAAGATGTTACAGGTTACTCTTAAAAGAACTTGATCTGACAATGCCTGTACTAGATCCCATAAAATGCATGTCACGAATATCAAGTCAGGCTGGTCTAAGTGAAAAAGTAAAACGATACGCCCTTACAATTTTAGAAGATGCAAACAGGATGGAAATTACTGCAGGAAAGGATCCAATGGGACTTGCAGCCGCGGCATTATATCTTTCATGTGTGATAAACAAGGAAGACGTAACGCAAAAAGTCATTGCCATGGCAGCTGGAGTGACAGAAGTCACAATAAGAAATAGGTACAAAGGATTACGAGAATTACTTGACATAAAAGTACCAAACAGACTAGACAAGACAAATGTTCTACAGATCCGGGGTTAACCAAACATGGCTTATTCTAACTAGATATACAAGGCTTTTAATTCGTAGTACTATTATTATCATGTAGTGTGAGTTTGCACATCTCTGATGTTTATGTCAGAGAAAGACTGGATTGACTACCCAGCTCTCATGTAACTTGTTTTTTGACTTTGCCGATTGTTTTTCTTATGATGTCTTTGAGTTCGTTGTGTATACTTTCTACAGTTCTGCCTAGGCTTGTCTCTATCTGACAAGCCAATTCCTTTACATAGTCAAGAATCGTTTGTTGAAGATTATAATTTTATGTTTCTGTAATTTTAAAAAAGACAATATACCATAATTTATTATTGTCAGCAATTGATTCAGAATATGAAAGATATAGAATTAAAATTTGAAAATTTAAACATAAAACCTCATGAAATAATCAAAGCCAGAATTCAAGTGAATTATTCTGGTAGGTATGACGGCGTAGTTGTAAATACACAGATATTAAATTCTAATCAGCTCATTGTTTACAGATCATACAGTAACAAGACAATCTCACAGAATCTCTCACGACTATTTATCAACAGAAATGATATGCCTCAGAACTCTGTCGAATTCACAGCATCAATAGAGTTTGAACCAAAAGAACCACATGAAGTAAAGTTTAGGGTTTCCATAATACAAGAACACAAAGAGATAGAGAGCACCATTATTTTTACAAAATTAATTCCCTAGCTTAGAAAGATTTTTTGAAATTCTACTAAGAGGTTAGTGCTCCGGCGACTACGTTTATCTCGCCTTTCATCCAAGGATGAACCTGACAGTAATATGGAACATCTACTATTTGTGTAAATACGAAGGAGTATGTCTTTCCTGGCATTATGGCTTCAGATCCAAAATCTCCACTATAAGCATCCTTGTATGGCTTGTCAGGTGTCACATAATGGGCAGAAGCATCTTGGTTTGTCCAGACCACTAAATTATTTACCCCAAGCTGTGCATCTTCTTTCTTTGGAACAAAATTTTGTTGTTGGTCTTGGTTTGCTGAGCCTGCAACAATAGCAATTTGTATATTCTGCTCTGGTTGTATTACCTTTTCTGGTAAAATCGGTTTTGCATTGTATTCAGGAATGTAATACAATTGATAATAACCAATTCCTATTGCAGCTCCAAATATCACTACAATTAATCCTATCCCATATGCATGGCTTGAGGTTGGAGCGCTCAACTAGTCGTTCATCTTTTTAATGGTCTTATAAAGTTATAAGTCCTATGCATAATTTAAGCCAGGACTTTGGTTTAATACATCAGAAGGTACACTACAGATTTTTAAGGTCGGACTTGCCTATTGTAGGATCTTTCAAATTATCAAGATTCGCTGCTTTTATTTCTGGTACAACTGTTTGCTGTTGAGGCGGTGTCAGTTTTTCAGATTCTCCTTTTGGTGGTACTTTTCCGGATGGTTCATGTTCTTCTAGCGATTTTGGAGCCTCAGCTTGTTGCGGAGGGGGTGCTGGTGCCTTCTTTGCTTCATTTAATCCATGCCTGTAGAGATGGAACATTCCAGCAAAGACCATCAAGCCTAGTCCTACTAAGAATAGTGAAAAGTTCTTCATGCCAGATAGCGCTGCGTTGTAAGCTGCAATGTTTATGAATACTTGGAATACGATAAGTGCGATAATTAGCCAGTATATCCACTTGGTTGAGAAGTTTATCTGTGCAGATCTATGAGGGCCTTTTGAGGCTGCCAATTTTGCCTTTCTCTCTGCTTCCTTGGCAAGCGATATCATCATGTATGAAAATCCAAAGCCAATTGGTACAAGCAGTAACATTACTGTATAGAAAAATACCGGATCTATCACAAGTCTTGCAACTAGTGATTTTGTAGCATCTGGGCTAATGTAAAATCCCCAGTAGGTTGTTACCATGACTTGAACTATGCCTGTTATTCCAAAGGCTGTAACTATTGGTCTGTCTTTCCAAGAGAATTTCTTGTACCTATCAATGAATGGCGTCATGGCTAGCGCTACAATGAATAAACCTGGCCACAATACCCCGGTTACAAATTTGTCATATTGGGTTCGAAGGAAAGCGTAGATTCCTGTGAGATACCATTCGGGCACGGTGATACCTGGCGGTACCGTAGATTGAAACTTTGAACCCAAATCGACCGGAAATACTCCACCTGTAATTAGCACGGCGCCAGAAATTGCCATAACCATTGGTACATCAAAGACCAAGAACCTAGGCATATGAACTGCCATCAATCCAAGCATTACTACTGGTAGAATAAAGACATGTAACGTGTAAAATCTTAATATAAAATCTGCAAAACCAGAGCCAAACATTGCATCCCGTATGGTAGGCCCTACCACTGGCATAGAATTAGTAAGTGAAGCTGCGATACTAATTGCAAGTTCTGCACGTTCACTGAAAATGATATCATAACCAGTAAAAGCTTCTAGAATGGTTACTGTACCCAGTACAACTCCTGTTACCCATATGAGTTCATTTCTTATTTTGTATCTACCGCTAAAGTACTGATAGTACATGTGAAGCACAGCCAGAAGAACCATTGCGTTTGATGCGTGATAATGGATATTCCTCATCATGAATCCATATGGAACAGTGTTGTTGATTTTAGCAACGCTATCCCATGCCCTATCCAATATTGGTTCGTAATAGAACATCAACAATGCTCCAGTAACTCCAAGTATGATGAACATGACAAAAGTCAGCATTCCTAGGAATCCAAACGGGCTCACAAATCTGGCTGGAAATGAGAATTTTGTCCCAATGAATACGGTTCTCTCGAACCCGTCCCATATCCAGTAGCAGAAGTCTACAAATCCGCTTCTACGTTTTAAGGAAACGACCATACCCCACTATTCCGTTTTGATTTACGTTCCAGACAGCCGGCAGTATCCATATGTCTCCGTTGTTATCAGCTTCAAGATAAAGTGTTGCCTCTACATTTGATGGAGGAGATTGAAGAGACGCAGGGCCTGCAAACGCTTTGCCGGTTAATACATTGTACATACTGCCGTGACAGGGACACTCTCCTCTTTTTCTGCCGTCCTGAGGCCAGTATTTCCATAAACACCATAAATGTAAACAGACCATACTATAAACACGAAAAGCACTAACATCTTGTGCATCTCCGCCCAACTCTGAAGGTAGCCTGATAAATTGCCATTTTTTAAATGGTTCTGAGTCAAGAACTGGATCTCCAGTTGATGGATAAGTTACGACTTGGGAACTATTTGTTGGAAATGTCTTGACGTTGGCCACTGTACCGTCAGGTAAAACTGCCTGAACTCTGGCAGGTACTATGTTTGATGGATTTGGCATGAATTGACCCCATGGAACAAAGGGTGCAAAAGTAGTTGCAACGCCTGCAGCAGCTAGGAGTTTGAGAAAGTCGCGTCTAGTGACTATACCCCTGGTATCTTGCTCAGACATCCAAGATTTCGTGTTTGAAAAATCGCATATAAATCTTGTCTAGCTTCTTGTTAAAAATCTAAATTTTTTAAAAGTAATGACAGATATCAAAGACGCTATTGTAATTCCAATCAATATTTCAATCAAAGTTATAAAATTCTGATCGCTTTTGACCGGAGTAAAACCAGAACCTAGGATAGAATTGTCTACGTTAATGACAATCTTTTCGTCAGCAGTATTTTCTGCTTTATCTTTAGCAACAGCTTCAATATAGTACTGACCATTCTGAAGTGTCCTAGTATCATATTGGAATGTCCCATTATCAAGAACTGTTTGATTTAGAAGCTTTACTGTAAGCCAGTTCTTTTCCAATGGATTAGTTTCATTTATGTTCAAATCAACATTGATAATACCTGAGACAGTAGAGTCATTTATTGGAGATTTGAAAGTAATTTGTGGCGGAGTATTATCTACTACAAATTTGAAATCCTTTGAAACAACGTGTCCAACCGTATCTGATACAACAATTCTAAGATCGTGTAATCCCTCTGGGAGATTTCCAAAGATGTTTTGAGATACAGTTTCATTGAGTGTTTGCTGACCTGAAGAGTCTAGAGAGTATTTTTCTTCTTGTATATCATCACCAATTATTGTTGGATTTATCTTGTAAGTATTGTTGATGAATTGCGGAA